>DATMFX010000028.1:0-6846 GCA_035555995.1 Hyphomicrobiales bacterium
CAGCTGGCCGCGATGGGCTGGACGCTCACCCGCACCGCCTATGGCGCGTTGGCGACCTACGAGGACCGGGAAATCGTGTTCACGGCGTGGCCCGTGGATATGATCGGCGTTCAGTCGATTCAGACCACTGAACGCATACGAGCCGCGGGCGCGCCTGTGTCGAGTCTCGAGACACAGCCGCGACCCGTGGTCGGCTCTTCGTCCGGTGCCGCTGCAGCAGGGTCCACGCAGCAGCACGCCTACGGCCAGTTCCGGGAGACCTCGAACCCCGGCAATTACACCGGGTCGCGCATTTACGGCGGTGCCGGTGGGGTGTAGGGGCTTGCCCCTACGGTGACGCTTGTTCGAGGGCAGGGAAGGCGCACGGCCGGTTCTGTCTCTGCCTTGCGACCCGATCCCGGTCGGAACCTTCCCACTGGAAACCGCTCTTAGCCTGCCGTTCGGTTCCTGATTCGCAGGTCGGCCAGGTCGATCACCACCACCTTGATCTTCGGGCCGTACTTGCCGGCGCGCTGCGCTTGCTCGGCCTTCCTGCGCGACGCATAGCCCGCAAGGCGCAGTTCCGCACGGTCGCGCCACAGAAGCCCGCGTAGGCGCTCGGGCGTCATCCGATCACCATCGGGGGAAACGAGATGGCGGCCTCGAAGCCGCCATCCGTACCACTCTCCGTTGAAGTCGTGGATCTCGGTCATGCCGGAATTCCTCGCGGGATGTTCCACCGTGGGGCAAGTGCCGTCCACGCCCTGCGAATCCAGCCGATCGCATTTGACATAATATGCATAATCCCTTGATTGCTGGCCGATTGTTCTGTCTGTGAAACAACGGCAGCTGGATTAATCGCGGGCAGGATCATTAGGGCTACCCCGATCACCGTAGTGACCGGGGACAGTCTGTCCCACACGGCGCTCCACATCCGGTGTTCGGCCGGCCCGGCTTCCTGCTCTTGCATGACCAGCACGGCGATTGCCGGGTCTGCCTGTGCCAGGTCGATCAGCCGCGCGAGTTGTTCCGGCGCGATGTTCCCGCCCTTCCGCCACTTGGAAACGGTGGCACGGGTCACGCCGATCTGGATTGCCAGCGCGTTATCCGAGTCGCGCTCGCACATTTTCCGGGCTTTGTCAAGCAATTTATTTAGCGTGTTCATGCGTCGCACCAGTTGACATGGGTGTGTCCCTTGAGTTTACATGCGCCTCGATGTATCGCACCGCGATACATGCCCCGGCCCGGCTCCCCCTGGTCGAGCCGGGGCCTTCAAGGGGCAGGGGAGGGAGAGGGGCCATGACCGAAACCGACTACCGCGCCGCGCTTGTGCGCGCCTGCGACGAAGCCACGCACGCGGCCGTGAACATTCCGGTCGGGGACTGCTGGCTGTGATGCGCTGGTGGCTGTCCCTGCTGGTCTCTCTGTTCGTGCTGTCGCGTCCAGGCGCTCCGCTCGGTGTGTGGCTGGTGTTCGGCGGCATGGCCGCGCTGGCGATCTGGAACCTGGGCGGCGCGAAGCTCGCGCGGCTCGTCCGCATGAAGCGGCGGGCCAAGCGTCGGAAGGTGGTCGCGTGAGTTCGTTCTGGCACCGGATGCCGAAGCCGCGTTCTGCTTCGCGTTCGCCGTTGCGCGATTCCGCGCCTGATCGCTATTTCGATGCGTTCTCGACGCTGTCGAGCGATGAGGAACTGGCGGCGGTGTATGAGCGCGAAGCCATCGCCCATGACGATATCGCCGCCGATGAGCGGTTCACCGCTGTGCGGCGTGCGTCGGAGCGCGCTGCAGCGGCTTATTGCCGTGATCGGGCGCAGCAGTTGCGGGGGGTGGGCCGTGGCTGACGGTGGCGCGGTGAGACTCCCCTCGTCTAACAGGGGAGTCAATCTTTTAACAAGCCCGGTGAGTCTGGACTGGTGCACGTTCGCTGCTGACCTGACCGCTGTGCTTGAGGATCAGGGCTGGCACAAGTCGGTGCGCGACACCTATCTCGACCTGGACGAAGGCCGGCGCTATGCCTCGACCGTGGCCGCGGGCGTGTTCGCCTACTTCTTCGCGGGCTGCAATCTGCAGCTGTCGGAGGAAGTGAAGTCAGCCCGCTTCTATACGTGCAGCGTCGAAATCCAGAACAAGGCCGGCGATATGGTCGGACTGATCCAGTTCGGCGGCGCGAACACGCTTCGCAAGGATGGCACGCGCACGGTTCGAGTCGAGTTGACCGGGCAGGGTTGCCGCTACTACGAAGCCGGAGCGGGGGGTGACCATGCGGAGCGGTGGTCGGCCCTTCGAGCGAAGCTCGAAAGCGTAGGCGGCAGGCTTGCCCGTGCGGACGTTGCGTTCGATGACATGGACGGCGTTCACAACGTGGCCTTGGCTCGCACGATGTGGGAGACCGATCAGTTCACGGCACAGGGTGGACGGCCTACGGCGCGGCTGTTCGATGACCTGGACACGAAAAAGGGCAAGACGCTGTACATCGGCGCGCCTACGTCTGAAAAGCAAATGCGGGTTTACGAGAAAGGCCGCGAGCTGGGCGACAAGCTGTCGGAGTGGGTGCGGTGGGAAGTGCAGTTCAGGGCATCGAACCGCAAGCCGTTGCCGCTGGACATGCTGGAAAACCCGGTGAGCTACATGCGCGGTGCGTATCCCGCGCTGACCTTTATCCAGGCGGTGATGCAGAAGATCGACGCGACGGCGGAAGCCGCCATTGCGACGGTCAAGTCTGCCCTGCGACACGTGCGCCGCCAGTACGGCGCGACGCTCAACGCCATTGCACGACAGTTCCCGAGTGATGCCGATTTGGCGGCATTCGTGAGAACGCTCACGCGTCCAAAGCTGCCCGCGTGGGCGTCCAAACCGATTGGCAGCAGCGATTGGCCGGTGGTGCTGGCCAAAAGCACAACGTAGGAGAACGCACCATGAGCAACGGCGAAATCTACATCGAAGTGAAGACCGCGAGCGTCACCAATGCCCGTGAATACAAGGGCGAACAGTGGGGCGAACAGCAGGCCGCGCTGTATGCGAGCGACCTGGACTATCCGCTCCCGTGCAAGCTCAACCGCAAGGTGTCCGACCCGTTGAAGCCGGGCCGGTACGCGATCAGCGGGACGGGCTTCGGAACCGACGACTTCGGCAACCTGTCGATGAAGAAGCTGCGCATCGGTGCGCCGCTGTCGGTCGCGGCGAAGTAAGGCCGGCACCCGTGGCGGACTGCTACACCATCGCGGCGGACGGCACCTTGCATGCCACGGGGCAGGGTGCCGCCGATTGCGCCGGCTACGTCATGACGAGCGGCGCGGAATACGCGCAACTGCAGTTCCTGCAGGAAATCTTTACATGGCCAGCGCCCGAAACGCTGACCAACTGGTTCATGGGTGCTTTCGTGCTGGTGCTCACGCTTAACGCGTGCGGCTACATCGTGGGAGCGGTCGTGAAAATGGTCTCTACCGAACGCGCCTGACCAGCGCAACCTGGGCAATTCCGCCCGACGCAACAAGAGGAGTCCATCGTGGACGATTACAGCTCCATCCTGACCGGTCTCGCGGTCGCAGGCGGCGTCACCGCCATCATCGGCGCTGGCGCGCTCAAGGCAGCTCCGGGTTTCGCCCGCTGGCTGACCAACAAGGTTGCGACCTTCTTCCGCTAATGGCGGCAGGGGTCAAAACCGGGGGAGGGGAGTGGCAACACTCCCCGATCTCCACCACGCAGGCCTATGAGGTTAGCGACGAAGCGTCGGACGATTTCTGTCCCGAGTGCTTCGGCGATGACCTGATCGACCTGGCGAACGGCAATCAAATCTGCCGCGAGTGCCGCGCGGTCATCGACTACTGAAAGGGCAGGGAATGGACGATTACAGCGGGACTCTGGCGGGGCTGTCGGTCGCAGCGGCGATCACTGCGATCATCGGCGCGGGCGCGATCATGGCCGCGCCTGGCTTTGCGCGTTGGCTGACCAACAAGGTCGCCACGTTCTTCGACGGCGTGAGCGAGCCGGGAGAGATTGAGGACGGCGACAACGGCGACGACTATGAATCGGATCCATGTCCGGAATGTGGATCAACGGTCGCGCGTGTAGCCATCGACGACGAAGGTGCCGGCTGTGAGGACTGCGGCACCTATGTGCGTTTCTCGGAGGAATGACATGCTCCCGATTCTTGTGTTCTGCCTGCTCGGCGGGCTTGCCGGCCATGCGGCCTGCCTCGGCATGAATGAGGCCAGCCAGTGAACCGGCATGCTTCGTGGCTCGCACGCGTCGCGGCATCTGCCGCGGTGCGCCGCCTGGTCTATCTGGCGATTGCCGCGGTTATCGCGGCGGTGCTGTCGTTCGTGCCAACGGGCAAGGCGCAGGCGCAGAGTGGCTGCTATGGCTATAACAACATCGATTACGAATGCCCGAATCGTGAAATCGCCTACGTTCGCGCTCAAGAATCGGTCGCGGAGTACATCGTTAGCATTGGCCGTGTGGTGCAGTCCAAGGATGGGTGGTCTAACCTGGATTGCGACGCGACGCGTTGTCGTATCGTTGGGAACGCGACTGCGACGAACGGCGTCAAGTGGAGGTCGACGCGCTCGTGGGCGAAAGCGAGCGAATGTCCTGCGGGTAACGCGTGGAACGATGAGTTCAAGCAATGCGCGCCGTCGCAGTGTGCGGACGCACCGGATCACGGCGGCGCGATGGCGAAGAGTTTCAACATGTGCAAGGACGGGTGCCGCTACGAGCAGGCCGCGCCCGGTGGTGTCAACGTGTGCATGGGCAGTGGTGCCGATATGACTTGCATGGCGACCAACTGGAAGGCGACCGGCGCGCGGTGCGAGCCTAACGACAAGCCGCCACAGGCATTTGACCCGAATCAGGAAACCTGCCGTAGCCTGGGCGGCGGCGCGGGCTCGTATGCCGAATGTGTGAAGCCGAACGGAGACCATTGCGTGACCAGTGCGAGCGGCGCGGTGTTGTGCTGGAAGCCATCGGACATTGGCGACCGCATCACCACGGATGGCAAGGTTGGCGGGGATCGCGAAGTTGCTCCGGCGACGCCGACGCCACCGGAGAACATGAGCGACCCGACGCAAGTCACCACGACGACAACGACGATTGGCGGCACGACTTACAACACCTCCATTTACAACGGCACGGGCAACAACGGCGGGCAGGGCAACGTCGGTGAGGGCGGCAAGAACACGGGCGGCACGGGCGACCCGAAGGGCGAGGGTGAGGGCGGCAACGGCAAGGGGGAAGGGGAAGGCGACAACGATTGGGGCACGCCAGGTGCGGGCGTGGGTGATCAGTACCAGGGCACCGATAAAACGGTCGGCAGCGTGTACGGCACGTTCAAGGGTCGGGTCGAAGGCTCGCCGTTGGTCGGTGCGGCAACCGGCTTTTTCAGCGGGTGCAGCGGCGGCGGGTCGTGCCCCTCGGAAACGTGGGACGGCGGCGACTACGCGGGCCAGCATGATCTGTCGGCGCTGTGTTCCGGCGCGCTCTCATCGTTGCTCGCTTACGCGGGATGGGTGTGTCTCGCGGGTATGGGCGCTGTCGGCTTCCGGATCGCGCTGCTGTGAGCCGGCGCGCGTGGCTGCTGTTGTTGGTCCTGGTGGTCTACGCGGGCGCGGCCTACGCCGGCCCGGTGGATGCCGTGACCAATTGGTTCAAGGAACAGTTCGAGGCGCTGTGGGCGGATTTCGTGGAATTCGGCCGCGATATGCTGGTGTTCGCCGTTGAGTCGGTCCTCGATCTGATCGCGACGATGGTGGAGGCGATCCCGTCGCCGGACTTCCTGCAGAACGCCAGCATCTGCGGCGTGCTGGCCAGCGCTGGCCCGTGGGCGACCTGGGCAATTGGCACGTTCCGGCTCGCCGAAGGCTTCGCGTTGATCGGCGGCGCGGTGGTGTTCCGGCTCCTGCGCGTATTCCTGACCGCTTTCCAGTGGACCTGACGACATGATTTTCACGCACGAAGGCTTGCCGCGCAGCGGCAAGAGTTACGAGGCGGTGCTGTTCCATATCCTGCCGGCGTTGAAGGCCGGCACGCAGACCTACGTGCGCCTGAATGGCGTGTGGGAACAGCGTGCAGAGATTGCGAAGCGCCTTGAAATGACCGTTGAACAGGTCGAGGCGTTGTTGCACCCGATGGGCGATCGCGAGGTGAAGGAGTGGCTTGTCTGCCGCACCAACAACGATGGGTCGATGGAGTTCCCGCATATCCCGCAAAACTCGCTGGTGGTGGTCGATGAGGCGCAGGAATACTGGCCGACTGGCCGCGCCAGCATGCCTGCCGAAGTGGAGAATTTCTTCTCGAAGCACGGCCACGCGAATCTCAATATCGTGCTGCAGACGCAGGACTGGAAGGATTTGCACCGGCACGTGATGCGGCGCGTTGCCAAGCGCAACGTCTACACGAAGCTCGACGCGCTCGGCATCGACAAGCGTTATTCCGTGCGCTTCTTCAACCGCGTGAGCGTGGACAAGTTCGAGACGATGGGAACCGAGACCCGCGTCTATGACGAAACCGTGTTCGTCTGCTATCACGGCGTGCAGCCAGGCGTGGAAGAAAACGCCGTCTACAAGTCGAACACGCGCACGCTCTGGAAAACCGCGAAGTGGCCGGCAATCGCGGTCGCGGTGTCGCTGCTGCTCGGCGTCGGCATGCTCGCCCGGTTCTTCATGGGCGGCGGCGCGCCGGAAGTCGCCAAGGAAAAGCCCACCGAAGCGCATGCGCCCGGAGATGTCTATCAGCGGCCAGTCGAGCCGGTGCAGCCAACGGCGGTGCCGAACGTCGCCGCGGTCTATCAGCAACCGGTGGAACCCGTGGACACCGCGCCGGCAGCGGTGCGTTACGTGTCCGATCTGGCCAAGGCTGGCCGGCCTCGCTTCGC
>DATMFX010000029.1:0-9755 GCA_035555995.1 Hyphomicrobiales bacterium
TGGGCACGCATCCCGACTGGCTGCTGCTGGAGCCGGAAAAACGCCAGATCACGGTGGGGCAGATCCGTGAGCTGATCGAATTTGCCCACAACACCTCGCAGCGCGGCACCAAGGTGCTGGTACTGCATCCGGCCGAGGCCATGAACCTCAACGCTGCCAACGCCGTGCTCAAGATTCTGGAAGAGCCCCCGCCGGGTACCGTGTTGATCCTGGTGAGCCATCACAGTGGCCAGTTGCTTGCCACGCTGCGCAGCCGCTGCCAGCAGTTGGAGGTGGCGTTGCCCTCCAACGAACAGGCGCTTGCCTGGTTGCAGCAGATGGGCGCTTCTGACGCGCAGCGCCTGCTGCACAAGGCCCGTGGCGCTCCACTGCGCGCGCTGGCCCTGCGCGACAACGACACGCTTGCCTGCCAGGATGCGATGGCGGCACAGCTGCTTGCCTTGTTGCTCGGCGAAGTCTCCCCGATCGCGGCCGCGAAAAATTGTGAAAAGTTCGCCATCCAGACTAGCATTGAATTCCTGCTGGAGGCCTGCCGCGACCTGGCGGCCACCGCGCAGGGCGCGGCGCCGCTGCGCGACGAGGATCTGCGGCCGCTGTACGCACAATTGCTGCAGGGTGCTGCCAGCACGGCGCGCCTGCCGCTGCTTCTGCATGCGTTCCAGCGCCAGGTACTCGAGGCTTACAAGGTGGTGCTGGCCCCGAACAACGCCAACCCATTGTTGATTCTGGAAGCCTTGTTCGGCGCCTGGGTGCGCCTGCGGGAAAAACTGCGTAAAACGACGCCATAGGAAATCGATCATGCTCAGGGAAGAGACACAAACGCAGGAAACGACGCCAGAAAGCCGGCACGACATGTTGCGCCTGCATATCGCCGATCACGCGGCGCTGCACGATGCCTACATGGATTTCATCGCGGACGGCGGCCTGTTCGTGCCCACCGCCAGGGATTACGCGCTTGGCGATCGGGTTTTCGTGCTGCTGCGGTTGTTCGATGATCCCGAACCGCTGCCGCTTGCCACCACGGTGGTATGGCTGACACCACACCATGCGCAGAGTCAGCGCGCGCAGGGAATCGGGTTAAGATTCGACGCGACGGACAACCCCGCCCGGGCGAGGATAGAGCACTGCCTCGCCGGACATTTCGACAACGCACGCCTGACGCATACGCTCTAGGCCCACTGACACATGCAGGACTGCAATGAAGCTTACCCAATGCCATAACTTTCAGGACTTCCGCCGGCTCGCCCGCCAGCGTCTGCCATACCCCATCTTCAACTACATCGACGGCGCCGCCGACGATGAAGTGACCTACCGCCGCAACACCAGCGCTTTCGACAGTGTGGACCTGGTGCCCAACGTGCTCACCGGCGTGCAGGAAGTCGACATGTCGGTGACGCTGTTCGGCAAGAAACTGGCCATGCCGTTGTATTGCGCGCCCACCGCGCTGCAACGCCTGTTCCATCACGAAGGTGAACGCGCCGTGGCCAGGGCCGCGCAGAAATACGGCACGCTGTTCGGCGTGTCTTCGCTGGGCACGGTGAGCGTGGAGGAAATCGGTGCGCTGATCGACACGCCCAAGATGTTCCAGTTCTACTACCACAAGGATCGCGGCCTGAACGACAGCATGATCGAGCGCGCCCGCGAGGCGAAATTCGACGTGATGACTCTGACCGTGGACACCATCACCGGCGGCAACCGCGAGCGCGACCTGCGCACCGGTTTCACCTCGCCGCCGCGCCTGACGCCGTCCAGCCTGCTCAGCTTTGCCATGCGTCCGCGCTGGACCTGGAACTATCTCACCAAACCGAAGTTCGACCTGCCGCACCTGTCCACGCACGTGGTCGAGGGTTCCAGCATGGCCACTTCGATCGGCAGCTATTTTGCCAAGATGCTCGACCAGAGCCTGAACTGGAAAGACGCCGAGCGACTGTGCGCTCAATGGGGCGGCCACTTTGCGTTGAAAGGCGTGATGAGCGTGGCGGATGCGCGCCGCGCGGTCGACATCGGCTGCAGCGGCATCATGGTGTCGAACCATGGCGGCCGCCAGTTGGACGGTTCACGCAGCCCGTTCGACCAGTTGGCCGAAATCGTGGATGCGGTGGGGGATCAGATCGACGTGGTCTGCGAAGGCGGCATCCAGCGCGGCACGCACGTGCTCAAGGCGCTCTCGCTCGGCGCCAAAGCCTGTGCCGGTGGACGTCTGTATCTGTATGCGCTGTCGGCTGGGCAGGCGGGCGTGGAGCGTGCGCTTGGGCAGTACCGCAACGAAATCGAACGCGGCATGAAGCTGATGGGCGTACGCAGCGTGGGCGAGCTCAATCGCGGCAATCTGCGCTTTCGCTGAAACTCTCGTTCCGGAATCCGCCGGTGGCATCCCGCCACCGGGCTGCGTTCAGAATCCCGCCACGCCGCCGTCGTTGCGCACATCCGACACGCCCGTCAGTGTACCGTCCGCGGCGACGCCCACGCTGTTGGCGTCGCCGATGCCCAGGTTGAACCCCAGCAAGCCTTTGTGACCCATGGCGCGCAGCGCGGCGGCGGTGTCGTCGCTCATGGCGCCGAATTCGTAGCGGATGTTGTCGGGCAGCCATTGATGGTGGATGCGCGGGCTGTTCACGGCCTGCTCGACGTCCATGCCATGGTCGATCACGTTGATCACCACCTGCAGCACCGTGTTGATGATGGTGGACCCGCCCGGCGATCCCGTCACCAATACCGGCTTGCCGTCGCGGGTGACGATGGTGGGCGTCATGGAACTGAGCATGCGCTTGTAGGGCGCGATCGCGTTGGCATCGCGGCCGATGAGGCCATACGAATTCGGCGTATCGGGCTTGCTGGAAAAATCGTCCATTTCATTGTTCAGCAAAAAGCCCGCGCCCGGCACCACGATGCGGTTGCCGTAGGAACGGTTGAGCGTGGTGGTCATGGACACGGCGTTGCCCTGACCGTCGACCACGGAAAGGTGGGTGGTCTGTGGGCTTTCCTGTGGCCAGCTGCCGGCGCCGATGGCGTTGCTGTCGGTGGCGTGTTCGGGATCGAAATCGGCGAAGCGCTGCTGCGCATATTCCTTCGAGCCCAATATGGCCACCGGCACCTCGACGAAGTCGGGATCGCCAAGGTATTCGGCGCGGTCGGCATAGGCGCGGCGCTGTGCCTCGATCATCAGATGCAGCGTGGCGGTGTTGCCGTAGCCAAGCGCGCCTAGTGTGTGGGGCTCGAGCATGTTGAGCATTTCCAGCAACAGCACGCCGCCGGAAGAGGGCGGGGGCATCGACCACACGTCGTAGCCATGGTAGGTGCCGTGGATCGGTTCGCGCCAGCGGGGTTCGTAGCGCTGCAGATCTTCATGCGAGATGAGGCCGTTGTTGCGCTGCATCTCGGCCACGATCAGATCGGCGGTGCGGCCCTGGTAGAAACCGTCACGGCCTCGGTCGCTGATGCGCTGCAGCGTGTCGGCCAGGTCGGGCTGTTGCCACAGATCGCCGGCGGCGTAGGCCTGGCCGTCGCGGCTGAATACCGCCAGGGAGGCGGGATATTGGCGGAATCCTTCCAGGTTGTCGCGGAACTGGTTGGTCAGGTCTTCGTTCAACGGGAAACCGTCGCGTGCCAGCGCGATTGCCGGCGCCAGTACCTGCTGGCGTTCCAGGTTGCCGTAGCGTTCCAGCGCATCGAGCAGGCCCGCCACCGAGCCGGGCACGCCGGCCGCCTGCAGGCTTTCGACCGCCAGTTGGCGGTCCACGTTGCCTTCCGCATCGAGGAACATGTCGCGATGCGCGGCGCCGGGCGCCATTTCGCGATGATCCTGGGTGAGCACCGTGCCGTCCTGCAGCGCGATCACCATGAAACCGCCGCCGCCGAGATTGCCCGCCGAAGGGTAGGCGACCGCCAGTGCAAAGGCCGTGGCCACGGCGGCGTCAATGGCATTACCGCCAGCCGCCAGAATGTCGGCGCCCACCTGCGAGGCGATGTCGGAACGCGAAGACACCATGCCGCCGCTGCCTTGCAGTGTCTCGCTATAAGCGGGAAGACAGCAAAGGAGGGCGCTCAGGTAGAGCAGGGCGCTGAAGCTGGTAAGGAGGCGTTTCACACGATCACCTGAAGGAAAATATAGAGGGCGAGAAACGGCGCCATCATGCCACCGCATGGATCAAACGAAAAGTCAGATTGATGCGGCTGTGCGTGATCTCCGGCTGTTTCGGCAGGCGGTGTTGCCAGTGTTGTTGCAGTCCGGGGCCCATGACGACCAATGAACCATGCGCAAGTTCCAGCGTGCGCTTGCCGGGCGGACCCGCGTCGCCGCGCGGCTTCAATTCGAAACGCCGCGCCGCCCCGAGGCTGAGCGAGGCGATGATTGGGCAGGGGCCAAGCTTCGCTTCGTCGTCGCTGTGCCAGGCCACGCTGTCGGCGCCGTTGCGGTAGAGATTGAGCAGCACGGCGTTGAAGGCAAGCTGCAGTTCATGTTCGAGACGTGCGCGCAGTGTCTGCAGGCGCAGTGTCCAGGGCAGCGGATGCAAGTCGAGGCCGGAATAGCCATATTGCGCCGCGGCATCGCCATACCAGGCTTGCAGACGCGGCACCGGCACCGCCTTGCCGCCGAAGCGCAGGCTATCCTGCTGCCATGGTGTTTCCTGCAGCAAGGCCGTCAGCCAGGCGTCGGCTTCTGCGGGTGGGAGGTAGACGGGATAGTAGTCGAGATATTGCGCCCCAAGCGGCAGGCGCTGCACTTCACCAGGATCGCTCAATTGCGCAGCAGTTCCAGCAACGCCTGTTGCTTTTGCGCCGGCAATTTTTCGAGCACGGATTTGAGCACCTGTTCCTTGTCGGATTCCTGGCCTTCTTCAGCGGCGCACTCCGTGTCATGCGTCTGTGCCATCTGCTCGAGCAACTGCTGGCGGATGTGGTTTTCGAGTACCAGGATGATTTCGGCGTTCATGCTGCGCCGGTTCTGTTCGGACAATTGCTTGATCTGGTCGCGCAGCCCGGCGGGCAGGCGAATCACGAACTTTTCCACGAGCGACGGCGCGGTATCGGCGGCATGCTGTTCGTGCGTGTCGAACTGCAACGCAGTTTCATGCCCGGCCTCAGCCTCGCTTTCGCCCGAGATTTCCCTGTCGTCGGAAACGTCTGCGTCGTCAGACATTTCTCGCTCGCTAGACGTTTCTCTGTCGTCAGAGGCTTCTCTTTCCCCGGAGAGCGCGTCTTCCTCTTCAAGCGCCAGGCCATGTTCGAGCACGACGTCATCGTCGCTGTCGGCCTGACTGCCGTTCTCGTTTTGCATTTCGCCCCTCAATACGAATGGTGCCCGGGACAACATCGGATCTTGCGTCCAATGTATCAATACGATGGCGTCCGGATCATAAACCTAATATTTTAGCTTTGAAAACCTTTTCGTGGATTGCCGGCAACCGCAGTATGAATGATCTTGACCTTTTCGTGATAGGAGCCGGTTCCGCCGGCGTGAGGGCGGCACGCATGGCCGCGCAAAAAGGGGCGAACGTCGCCGTGGCTGAAGCCAACTATCTGGGAGGTACCTGCGTCAACGTGGGCTGCATTCCCAAGAAGCTGTATCACTTCGCGGCGGACTACCGCCATGCGTTCGAGGACGCGCGCGGTTTCGGCTGGCAGGTGGGCACGCCCGCGTTCGACTGGCCGACGCTGGTGCGCAATAAACGTACCGAGATCACACGCCTGAACGGTATCTACCAGAACCTGCTGGAGAAAGCCGGCGTGCAGACGTATCAAGCCCATGCACGCCTGTGCGATGCACACACGGTGGAAGTGGCGGGCAGAAAGGTGAGGGCGGAGCGGATAGTGATCGCCACCGGCGGCTGGCCCTACGTGCCCGAGCTGCCCGGCGCCGAATTGGCGCTCACCTCCAATGAAATCTTCGATCTGCCCACGCTGCCGCGCCGCATCCTGGTGGTGGGCGGCGGTTACATCGCGGTGGAGCTTGCCTCGATCTTCGCCGGCCTTGGCTGCGACATCGCGCTGTCGTATCGCGGGCATACCTTGCTCAAGGATTTCGACGCCGATCTGAGCCGGCACCTGACCGCAGCGCTCGCCACGCAGTTGCGACTCATGCTCGAAAGCGACGTCACGCGCCTGAGTCGCCGGCAGGACGGCAGCATCACGGTGGATTTCACCAGCGGTGCCCAGGAACACGTGGACGCCGTGCTGCTCGCCACTGGCCGCAGACCCAATCTGTCAGGACTTGGCCTGGAAAACACCGCGGTGCGGCTCTCGGACAGCGGTTACGTGGAAGTGGATGCCAATTTCCGCACCACAGAACCGTCGATCTACGCGCTTGGCGATGTAGTGGGGCGCATGGCGCTCACCCCGGTGGCGCTTGCCGAGGCCATGGTGCTGGTGGATCACCTGTACGGAGACAACCGCCGCACGCTTGCCTACGACAACATCGCCACCACGGTGTTTTCCCATCCCGAAGTGGCCACCGTGGGCCTGAGTGAAGCCCAGGCGCGGCAATGCCATGATGAGGTGGCGATCTTCGAAAGCGATTTCCGCCACCTGCGGCACACCCTGTCGGGCCGCCAGGAACGCACGTATCTCAAGGTGGTGGTGGACCCGGCTTCCGACCGCGTCCTGGGCATGCACATGGTCGGCGGCGAAGCCGGCGAAATCATGCAGGGCTTCGCCGCCGCCATGAACTGCGGCATGACCAAGGCCCAGCTCGACAGCACGGTCGGCATTCATCCCACCGTGGCCGAGGAATTCGTCACGCTGCGCACGAGAACGCGGTGAAGGTGAAGGAGCTGTTTTTTGGCTCGCGCGCATAGTTGATAGTGGTTCGCATCGATATTGAGGGCCTCTGCTGTCCCCGTTGCCTATCCAGGGGACGCCACGAGGGCATCCATGCCGGCTCGGATGCGGCCATCCCTGGCCGCATACGCCCCTGGATAGGCAACGGGGACAGCAGAGGCCTGCTTCAGGCTTCAGCGTTCCGTACGACATCCCAGGACCGGATATCCACTTCATGCGGAACATCGAGGCCCGATGCCGAGACTCTGGCGTTCCGTTTGTACAGCCAGGGGCGTCGTAGGGCCAGGGATGGCCCGGAGCCGAGCGCCACACGGATGTGCTTGCAGCGTACCCTGGCTGTACAAACGGAACGCCAGAGTCGCAACGGATATGGATGCGGACCACAGAATACCTTCAGAAGAAGTTTGCTTAATCTTTAATTTCCGGTAATCTTTATTACCGGAAATTAGAAAAACCCTCATGCGACCTTTAAAATTCGCAATATTTCCCTTGTTATACAGTTGAATAAGACAGAATTTTAAAGTGTTGGATTAACAAATATTGATTGTGATGAAACCTCCTGTTCCGTTCTTCGACACCCTGCAGGAAATGCAGAACCCGCACCGGCATCCGATCACCAGCGTCACGCACCTGGTCACCGAACACCCGGCGCAGGCTGTCAGCGACTACCAGTACGCCAGCGAATTCATCTACAGCTATCGCGGCAGCCCCGACACCTTTTCCACCTACCGCCGCGAAATCGAACACTTCCTGCACTGGTGCTGGCTGGTGGCGCACAAGGCGCTGCCCGAGGTGGAACGCGAGGACATCGAGGCCTACATCGAATTTGCCCGCAAACCGCCCCGCGGCTGGATCGGCGATCGCAACGTGGCGCGCTTCGTCCAGGCCGGCGGCGAGCGTGTGCCGAATGCGGAATGGCGCCCCTACGTTACCGCCACCAAGGATGGCCAGGGCGGCTACGCCTTGTCGCAAAGCGCCATCCAGGCCATGTTTTCGGTGCTGAGCAGCTTCTTCAACTACCTTATCCAGGAAGACTACCGCGCCTCCAATCCGGTGGCGCAGATGCGCCAGAAGAGCAAGTTTCTGCGCAAGACCCAGGGCGCCAAGCCGATCCGGCGCCTGTCCGAATTGCAGTGGTCCTACGTGATCGAGGCGGCGGAAACGCTTGCCGCGGCGGAACCCGCGGTGCATGAGCGCACGCTGTTCATCATGAATGCGCTGTTCGGCATGTACCTGCGTATTTCGGAATTGACGGAAACCTCACGCTGGGTGCCCTCCATGGGCGATTTCGAGCGCGATCTGGATGGCAACTGGTGGTTCCGTACCGTGGGCAAGGGCAACAAGGAACGCCTGGTGTCGGTGAGCGACACGATGCTCGGCGCCCTGCGTCGCTATCGCCGTTCGCGCGGTCTGTCGGAATTGCCGCCGCCGGGTGATGCCGCGCCGCTCATCCACAAGAACCGCGGCCAGGGAGGCATTGCCAGCACGCGGCAGATACGCAGTATCGTGCAGTTGTGCTTCGATCAGGCCGAACAGGCGCTGCATCGCGACGGCTTCAGCGACGATGCCGAACAATTGCAGGCCGCCACGGTGCATTGGCTGCGGCACACCGGCATTTCCGAAGACGTCAAGTTCCGCCCGCGGGAACATGTGCGCGACGATGCCGGTCATGGTTCAAGTGCCATTACCGACCGCTATATCGACGTGCAATTGCGTGAACGGCACGCGTCGGCGCGTAAAAAAATTATTAAGCCCGATTGAGAAAATCGATGATTGTTGGGGTCAAATAAGGTAGTTTACGGGCGTCGGTATGTACTCAAGTACCGGAAAAACAAGCCCTTACACGTTTTCAACGTTTTTAGGCAGGAATACGCAGTGAATATAGCGAAGCACATCACACTGACGAACTCCACCGGCAAGGCGCCCCACTCCGCTCCCTTGCTTACCCTGGCACGGTATCTGCGCCCGCTACTGTTGTTGCCCGTGTTGTCCATGCCATTGGCACAGGCGCAGGCGCCGCTTTACCTGCCGGCCGACATCCCGCTCGACGCCGAACAGATATTCCATCCCACGGCGCCCGCCAACGACTACGCGCGCACCACCCGCTCCATCCTCGATGAACTGCGGCGCAACCATTATTCGGAAATCCACGTCGACGATGCGTTTTCGAGCACATTGCTCGACAGCTACATCAAAAGCCTCGATGGCGCGCGCATGTATTTCACCCAGGCCGACATCGACGAATTCGAACAGTACCGCGACACGCTGGACGACCTGCTGCTCAAGGGCGATACCGAAGCCGGCTTCACCATCTTCAACCGCTATCAGGAACGCCTGATCGAACGGTTGGTGTATTCGATCGAACGCGTGGAGCAGGATCAGGAACCTTTTGATTTCACCGCCGACGAAAGCATGATTCTCGACCGCGCCAAGGCGCCTTGGCCGACCGACCGTGCCGAACTCGAGGATCTGTGGCGCAAGCAGGTGAAAAGCAGCGTGCTCAGCCTCAAGCTCACCGACAAGGAACTGCCGGAAATCCGCGAGCTGTTGAGCAAGCGCTTCCGCTCGCAGCTGAGCCAGGTGCTCAAGACCAACAGTCTGGACGTCTACCAGCGCTACATGGACGCCATGACCATGACGTTCGACCCGCACACGCAATACTACGCGCCGCGGGCGGCGGAAAATTTCAACATGAGCATGCGGCTGTCGCTGGAAGGCATCGGCGCGGTGCTCACCACCGAAGATGAATACACCAAGGTGGTCAGTATCGTCAGCGGCGGACCGGCCGACGTGAGCGGCCAGTTGCATCCGTCCGACCGCATCGTCGGCGTGGCGCAGGGCGACGAGCCTTTCGTGGACATCATCGGCTGGCGCGTGGACGACGTGGTGCAGCTGATCCGCGGCGAAAAAGGCTCGGTGGTGCGGCTGAACGTCATGCCGAACGGCAGCCCCGGCATCGACAGCAAAACCGTCAGCAT
>DATMFX010000030.1:0-4804 GCA_035555995.1 Hyphomicrobiales bacterium
TTCATCTACTTCGAACAGCAGACGTTGCCGGGCGATCCGGACTTCGAGACCACGATCCGCCCCGAGGAAGCGCTGGACTACGAGCTTGGCATCAAGTCCACGCTGCTCGACCGCCGCTTGCTGTTGAACGTGAACCTTTATCGCACCGAGGTGACCGACTACCAGGCGTCCTGGACCCGTACCGATCCGCGCGACGACGCCTCCACCCTGTCGAGCTGGGGCAACGCCCCCGAAGTGCTGGCGCAAGGCGTGGAACTGGAAGCGCGCTACCAGGTGGCGGACAACTTCAGCCTGAACTTCAGCGGTGCCTACAACCAGGCCACCTACGAAGCCGAATGGCTGGTGCAGGAACCGTTCCTGCCCACCACGCAGTTCCGCGACGCCAAGGGCCAGCAGATCGGCAACGTGCCGAAAACCACGCTCAACTTCGGGCTCAACTACGACATCCCGGTTGGCCGCTACAACGGCCGGGTAACGCTGAGCAACAGCTGGCGCGACGGCTTCTACCTGAGCGACGTCCAATCGCCGCTCACCTGGCAGGATTCCTACACGCTGAGCAATCTCAGCTTCGGCATCTCGGCGCCGGACGACAGCTGGGACCTGAGCCTGCTGCTGCGCAACGCCTTCGACGTGGATTACGACCTGAGCCACGGCAACTGGACCGGCTCGGGCGCCGAAACCAAGGTGATCGGCCAGCCGCGCTTCGCGTCGGTGATTTTCCGCACGCGCTTTTGAGTGCCCTCCAGTCAGAAGTGGAGCCCGGCGTTTACAGCGCATCGCGCTGTGCCGGGCGGAACTCCAAAGAAAAATCCCGGCTCTGGGGACAGAGCCGGGATTTTTTATGGATACCCCAAGCGTCAGCCCAGGAATTCATTCAACGGCTTCAGTGCGGCAGCGGCTTGTAGTTGTCGTGGCAGGCCTTGCAATGATTCGAGAATTCCACGGAGACCTCATAGGCCTGGTTGTAGTCGCCATGCTCGATCAGTTCGACCACGTGGCGCGCGCGTTCCTGATACTGCTGGGCCGACAGCACCGCATCTTCCGCATAGCCCCAGCCGGCAAAGAAACCTTCTATCCGGCCAAAAGCCTGTTCCAGGCGATTGGCCAGTTCGATCGCCGAATCGGGTTCCTCCAGCGAAATACTGGCCTGCATTTCGTTGAGATCGAATTCGACGGCTTCCATCAGTTCCTCGAAATCGAAAGCGGCAGGTTCCGCGGCATGGAGCGGGGAAAGGGAAAGCACGCTGAGAACGGTCAGTAAAAATAAAGTGTTGCGCATAAGACTGTTTTTGCAATGAGAAAAAGGAAAAGCGCCTGGCCCGCGGACGCGTGCCCACGGGTCATGGCGTTTCGGCGGGAACACCCCGGCGTCAGGCGAGAATGTCCTGTACCACCCGGCCGAACGTGGTCGTGGGCCGTTCGGAGCGGCCCTGGTTGCGGAAGATCACCCGCTTGAAATCCAGGCCGAGCTGATTGAGCACGGTGGCCTGCAGATCATAGGTATCCACTTCCTCGCCCGGGTTGGCGCGCAAACCAATCTCGTCGGTATTGCCATAGGAGTGGCCCGCCTTGACACCACCGCCGGCCAGCCATTGGGTATAGCCCCACGCGTTGTGGTCGCGGCCGTTGCCCGACTCGCTCCAGGGGCTGCGCCCGAACTCGGAAGTCCACACCACCAGCGTGCTGTCGAGCAGGCCGCGCTGCTTGAGGTCGGCCAGCAGGCCGGCAATCGGCTTGTCGACGATTGCCGCATGCTTGCCGTGGTTGGCTTCCAGGCCGGTGTGGGCATCCCAGTCCACCATGTCGCCATCGACGTCGGCGCGGCCCGACATGACCTGGATGAAACGTACGCCGCGCTCCGCCAGACGCCGGGCACGCAGCAGCTGCTCGCCATAGCCGCTGGTTAGCGGATCGTTCAGTCCATAAAGCTCATGGGTGGCCGCCGATTCCTGGCTCAGATCCACCGCTTCGGGCGCGGTATCCTGCATGCGGTAGGCCAGTTCGAAGGATTCCGCGCGCGCCCTCAGCTCGGTGTCGGAGGGGCTGGCGCCGTCATGCAGTGCGTTGAGCCTTCCCAACAGATCCAGTGCACGGCGCTCCTGGCGTTTGCTGAAAAGCGCGGGATTGTCCAGGTGCAGGATCGGCGTGCCGCCCGGGCGCAGGGGCGTGCCCTGGTAGACCGCAGGCAGAAAGCCGGAGTTCCAGTTGGTCACGCCACCGGACGGTTCACGGTTGTCGTTGTAGAGCACCACGTAGGCCGGCAGGTTGGGATTGGCGGAGCCAAGCGCGTACTGCACCCAGGCGCCGAGCGTCGGCCGGCCCGGGTTCAGGCTGGAGGTATTCAGCTTGAGCACGGAAATATCGTGCGTGGCGCCCACCGTCACGCTGGAGCGGATAAACGACAAATCGTCGGCATGCTGCGCGATGTGCGGCAGCAGGTCGGAAAACCAGGCGCCGCTTTCGCCGTACTGTTTCCAACGGCGATTGGTGGCGATCAGTTTCCCCACGCCGCCCTGCGTGGCGGTCCTCAGGCCGTCCAGGAAAGACGGCGGCACATCCTCGCCGTGCAGGCGGATGAGTTCGGGCTTGTAGTCGAACAGATCGAGCCCACTGGGTGCGCCCACCTGGTGCAGCCAGATGACCGACCTGGCCTTTGGCTCGAAATGCGGCGCTTTTGGCTCCAGGGAGGCCTCGGCGGCGAACGCGCCGGCAAGCACGCCGCCGCCCGGCAGGTACTGCGACGCGATGAGGCCGCCGCTGCCAAGGGCGATCCGGTTGAGAAAGTGGCGTCTGGAATGAAAGGTTTTCATGGTAGATCCTCGAAGCAAGATTGAGAGCCGGGTTCAGTTGCGATACACCGCTTCATTGGTGTTGGCCACGGCGTGCGCCAGGTCCACGAAGGCCGCGGCCCTGAAGGCGTTCAGCTGGCCGTCGCGCAGGTTGGACGGCAGCGCAAGCGCCTGCGCGCCGTTTTGCGACTGCTCGCGCAGCAACCGCTCCTGATCGTCCAGGAAGCGCTTGAGCTCCTCGCGCTCCTGCGTGGTCGGCGCGCGCGCAAGCAGGATGCTGAACAGCGCGTCGAAACGAGCGTCTTCATCCGCCCCGGCGGTATTGATCACGCGTCCCGCCAGCGCACGCGACCAGTCGTAGGTCAGTTCGCTGTTGAGCAGGGTCAGCGCCTGCAGCGGCGTGGTGGTCACTTCTCGTTTGGCATGGCTCTGTTGCGGCGAAGCCATGTTGAAAACCTCGAGCAACGGATACGGCAGACTGCGGCGGGTAAAGACGTAGAGGCTGCGGCGATGGCTCGAAGCGTCGTCGGACGGCTTGTTCCAGGCTCTTCCCGTATCCGGGGCGGAAGCCGGCAGCGGCGGGAATATGCTGGGACCCCCAACGTCCAGGTTCAGCAGCCCGGATGCCGCCAGCAGGGAATCGCGTATCTGTTCGGCATCGAGACGGCGGCACGGGAAGACCGCAAGCAGGCGATTGTCGGGATCGGCCTCCACCACTTCCGGGCGTTCCACCGACGCCTGCCGGTAGACGCTCGACAGCAGAATCTCGCGGTGCAATGCCTTGACGTCCCAGCCGCTGTCGATGAAATGCCGCGCCAGGTAATCCAGCAGCTCAGGATGCGAAGGCTTGGCGCCGGCCTTGCCGAAGTCGCTGACGGTTTCGACGATGCCGCGGCCGAAGTACTGCTCCCACACGCGGTTGACGAACACGCGCGCGGTCAACGGGTTGTCGGCGCTGGCGAGCCATTTGGCCAGGGCGGCACGCCTGCCGGAGGAAAAGCCAAGCGCGGTGATTTCCGGCGGCCCGCCGCCGATCGCGGCGGGAAAGCCGGGCTGCACTTGCTGCAGCGGACGTTCGTGTTCGCCGCCCATCAGCACGTGCGTGGGCGGAGTATCAGAGTGCCCCAGTTCCGTCATGGCGGTGATGGCGGCCGAGCCATTCTCCAGCGTCGGCCGCAGCGCCTCGAACTTGCGCAACTCCTGGTTGAGCATGTCCAGTTCCTCGAATTTTTGCGCATGCCATTCGCTGCGAAACTGCGGATCGGCGCTGCCGCCGCGCTCTTCGAAGTAGCCGATCAGCGCGCCGCGGCCCACCACGTTCTCCAGCCGGTGATTGAGCCAGCGATCCAGCGGCGTCCACTGGGCCTCGGGTTTTTCCAGCGCGGCCAGGGTGTCGGTCTGGTAGCGGCTTTTCTGGTAGGCCACCGCGCCGGCGCGGTCCTCGTCAATGATGTGGTCGATTTTGACGTTCAGCGCCGCGGTGGCGGTTTCCCACTCCGCCTGTTTGGCACTGAATACCGCATCGCTTGGGCGGGGCTGGCTTACCGGAATGTCGTTCACCTCGTTCAGGTTGGCGAAGAACGCCTGCAGCGAGTAGTACTCCTGCTGCGAGATGGCGTCGAACTTGTGGTCGTGGCAGCGGGCGCAGCCCACGGTCTGGCCCAGCACCACTTCGCCCACCGTGTTGGTGATGTCGGTAAGGATCTGGTGGTAGCGCAGCACCATGTCCCTGGCGTTGCGGTTGTCGGTGTACTGCGCCATGAAGCCGGTGGCGATCAATGCCGGTTCGTCGCCGGGCCACAGCTCGTCGCCCGCGATCTGTTCCTGGATGAAGCGGTCGTAGGGCTTGTCCTGGTTGAAGGAATCGATCACGTAGTCGCGATAACGCCACATGTTGGGCCGGTCGTTATCGTTCTCGAAGCCGGTGCTGTCGGCGTAGCGGGCCAGATCGAGCCACTTGCGCGCCTGGCGCTCGCCGTAATGCGGCGAAGCCAGCAGGGCATCGACCAGCTTTT
>DATMFX010000031.1:0-2221 GCA_035555995.1 Hyphomicrobiales bacterium
CGGCGTCAATCATGACCTGGCCAACGGGTGGGGCTTCAACGCCTACTACCAGCGCGGCAAGAGCCACAAGCACATGATTCTGGACAACCTGCTGCGCGTCGACCGCTGGTTTCTGGCGCAGGACGCGGTGCGCGATCCGGCCACTGGCAACATCGTGTGCAACGTGCAGCTCTACAACCCCACGCCGACGCAGCTGGCGGAATCGGTGCAGAACGTGCTGGTGCCTTCGCCGCAGGGGCCGGTGAACATCGCCTCTCCGATAGGCCTGGACAACACCATTGCCGGCTGCGTGCCGCTGAATATCTTCGGCTGGGGCAACGCCTCGCAGGAAGCGCGCGATTACGTGGTAACGGACAAGTGGGCGGAATCGTACATCACCCAGGATTTCGCCGAGGCCGTGCTCACAGGCGAGCTCCTGGAAAACCGCCGCGCCGGCTCCATCGGGTTTTCAGTGGGGGCCACCTACCGCAAGGAAGATCTCTACCAGGCCGCCTACCCGCGCGACATCGACGACCTCGGTCCGCCGGTCAACCGCCCGGAGCTTGGCATACGCGGTATCCCCAACGGTTTCGAACTGGGAACACCGGACCTGCATCAGTTCTCCACCCTGACGACGTTCGGTGGCAGCTTCGATGTGTGGGAAACCTTCGCCGAGGTGCTGGTGCCGCTTTATGACAATGGCACGCAGCGTCTCGACTGGAACGTGGCGGCGCGCTATGCGGATTACTCGCTGTCCGGCGGCGTGGTGGCCTGGAAAGCCGGCCTGGATTTTCAGGCCACCGAAGACCTGCGCATTCGCGCCACGCTGTCGCGTGACGTGCGCGAGGCCACTTTTGCCGAGCGTTTCGACCAGCAGGCGGGCGGTGCCACCATCAACGACCCGATACTCGAGGGCAGGGCGTTCAGCACCAACATACTCTCGGGCGGCAATCCTTCCGTCGCTCCCGAGGAGGCGGACACCTACGTGCTGGGCATCGTCTATGAGCCTTCGTGGTTGGCAGGCACGGCACTGTCGCTCGACTACTACGACATCGACCTGACCGGCGCTATCGGCAGGCTGGGTGTGCAGCGTATCGTGGACGATTGCTTTGCCGGCGACATGGCCATGTGCCCGCGCATCGAGCGGCATCCGTCCACCAACGAAATCACCCTGGTGTCCGATATCTACACCAATATCGACGGTGCCAAGACCCGTGGCGTGGATCTCGAGGTGTCGTACCGGACCGAACCTGATTTCTTCAGCAACATCAGCGAGAACCTTTCGATTCGCATGCTTGCGGGTTATCTGGCCGAACGTTCCGAAACGCCGCTTGGCGGCATTACCACGGAATTCGCCGGCTCCGGCGTGTCCCCGGAATGGACCACCACCACCACGCTGAACTACAGCCTCGGCGCCTGGGATCTGTCGCTGACGCATCGCTTCATTGACAGCGTGAAGCGCGAGGTGAACTGGGTGGAAGGGGTGGACGTGGACATCAACAAGGTCGAGGCGGTGCGCTGGATGAACATGCGCCTGGCCTATACCCATGAGTTGGATCGGGGTAGCTGGGAAGCGTTCGGCAGCATCACCAACCTGTTCGACGAACACCCGCCGATGTATGCCAGCAACATCAGCCGAGGCCTGCCGGGCAACTTCTCGGCGCTGCATCACACCCTGGCGCTTGGCCGCAACTACGTGGTGGGGCTGCGGTACGAGTTTTGAAGGAGAGCATGCGATGAAAACCACAGCATTTTCCCGCCGTTCCTTTCTGGAAGGCTCGGCGGTCCTGATGGGGGGCGCCGCGGCGGCGTCGAATGTTCTGGCGCAGCAGGCCGTGCCTGGCGCCGAACTGGCGGGCCTGACGCTGACACAGGCTTCGACCCTGTTGCGTAGCGGCCAGGCTTCGCCGGTGGACCTGGTACAGGCCTGTCTTGCGCGTATAGACCGGCTGAATCCGCTGCTCAACGCCTTTATCACACTGGCACCGGAACAGGCGTTGGCGCGCGCCAGGGAACTGGAAGCGGAAATACAGAAAGGGGGGCCGCGTGGCCCCCTGCATGGCATTCCGATTGCGCTCAAGGACAACATCGACACCGCGATGATGCGGACGACGGGCGCCAGCGCGCTGTTCGAAAATCGCGTGCCGGAAGAGGACGCCGAGGTGACGCGGCGCCTGCTCGATGCAGGCGCTATCGTGCTCGGCAAGCTGAACCTCAACGAGTTCGCCTATGGCGGCAGCTC
>DATMFX010000032.1:0-2431 GCA_035555995.1 Hyphomicrobiales bacterium
GGCGCAGGCGCTGGGCTATCGTGTTCACGTCGTTCGCGCCCTGTTCCAGACTCACGCCTTCCCGCAGCTTGCCGAAGATGCCGGACAGCAGCACGGCAGCGCGGTCATTGATCGTGTCCTGGTCGGCGCGAAAGGGGCAGCTCGAAGAGGTGATCCAGATATCATTGGCGTCGGGAAAGGCGGGCATCGGTGGCAGCACGCCGATCACCGTATGGATGGCGTTGTTCATCTCGAGGTCGCGGCCCACGACCGTCGGATCGGCGGCGAACTGCCGCTGCCAGAAGTCGTAGGACAGCACAATCAGCGGCTCGGAGCCGATCACATCCTCGCCTTCGGCGAAGGTGCGACCCAGCAACGGCCGGATACCGAGCGCGTCGAAATAGTTCCAGGTGACCACGCCGGTCCGTACGCGTACCGGATCGCCGTGGCCAAGTAGCGTGAACTGCATCGCGTGGTATTCGAGCACGTCGGAAAACACCGTGCTTTGATCGCGGTAGTCGAAGAAGCTCTGCACCGAGGAGCCGATATTCTCGCGGCCGGTGGCAGTCTCGTTCTGGCGGATACGCACCAGCCGGTCGCCGTCGGCATAGGGCAAGGGGGCCATCAGCACATGCCAGGTCATGCTGAACATGGCGCTGTTGGCGCCGATGCCAAGCGCCAGCGTGAGCACGATCAAGAGCGCGGTGGCGGGCTGCTTCAGCGCATTGCGCCACGCAAAGGCAATGTCCTGCATCAAGGCATTCATGGCTGAACGCCCTGCAGCGCAATGCTGTCGGCGTCGCCGTAACGGCTCATGTCCGACACCACCACGCGTTCGCCTTCATTCACGCCGCCAAGTACCTGGATACGGTCCACCGAGCCCAGCCCCAGTTCCACCGCGGCGCGGCGGGCGCTGCGGCCGTCCACGCTGAGCACGAACAGTTCGCTGGTGGAATTTTCCTGGGAATACACGGGCCGCGGCAGCACCAGCGCGTCGTCGATGCGGTCGATTTCGATCACGCCCTGCACCCGCAGATCGGGCCGCGCGCCGGGCAGCGGCTCGCTGGTGAAACTGACGTCGACCAGCACCGTGCCTTCCTGCACCGCCGGGTCGATGCGGCTGACAATGCCCATCACATGGCGGCCGCCGGCGGAAATCTGCGCCTTCTGGCCGGTGCGCAGTTCGCGCGCCTGGCCTTCCTGCACGCGCAGCTCGGTCTTGAAGCGGTCTTCCCGCGCCACCCTCGCCAACGGCATGCCGGTGCTGATCAGCTGGCCAGCTTCCACCGGCACGTCCTGCAAGGTGCCTTCGATACCGGCGGTGACGCTGAGGCCGCTCAAGAGTTCCTGGTGCAAATCCAACTGGCGCTGCGCCCGCGCGATATTGGCCTTGCTTGCTTGCAGCTCCGCCTCCCGCAACTCTTCATAGTGGGCGAGGCGTTGTTTCTCGAAAGCCAGACGATCCTCGTACTGGCGCGCCAGCAGCACGGATTCGTTGAGATCGACGCGCGAGACGATGTCGCCAAGGCCGCGGTTGGCTTCCATGCGGAACCGGGCGTTCTCGTACAGCGCCTCGTATTCCGCCACCACGGCCTGCTGCGCCAACAGGTCATTGAGCGTGCGCTTTTCCAGCACCAGCGCTTCGGCGTTCAGCACTTCCAATTCGATGCGCGCGGTGTCGGCATCGCGCGCCACGGTGGGGTTGCTCAGCTCCATGATGACGGTGCCGGGCATGACGTGGGCGCCGGCTTCCACCAGGATGTTTTCCACCCGCCCTTCCACCCGCGAGGCGATCCAGCGCAGTTCCACCGGCACCAGCACGCCGGGGGCGCGCACGTCGCGGATCAGTTCCGTGCGCTGCACGCGGCCGATCACCAGCTCGCGCGCCTGCACCGCGCTGCTGAACAGCCCGGCGGCCAGCCAGTGCCAGGACAGCGTCAGCAGCATCAGCCCAAGCAATACGCCGCCCGCCATTCCCAGGCGGCGCGGCCAGCGGCTGATCTTGCGCGGAATATCCATGCCAATTCCTCCCGATTCTCCTTGCGCACCGATCTTAGGCAGCGGCCCAGGCGCTTGCACGCGCTAATCGACGAACGGGGGAATATGGCGGACGGACGGAGGAATGGCGGGGATAAATCAGGCTGGCTGCACCCGAGGAACAGTGCTTTTTCTCAATGGCCTGGTGCTGCTGTCATTGGTTCGGATGGGGCGAGGCCATTTCCAAAACCACAGGTTCGACGCAAGCAGAATACCCATTTATTCTTCCTGCCCCTTGGGGTAAAACTGCAGCAAAGCACGGCAGCTGCCTTCTGAAAATCGATTGCCAGCCTGCCGGTAATACATGGGTAAATTATATGTCGAAGTCTGCGCCCGCCGAGGGCAATGCCTTCCTGTCCGATCACGTTGCGCTGCTGTTGCGCAGTTACCAGCGGTTTCTCGGCAGGCCTTTGTT
>DATMFX010000033.1:0-27601 GCA_035555995.1 Hyphomicrobiales bacterium
GCGATCCCAATTACCGCAGCAGCACGCGCGACGTGCGTGCCCTGCTCGATAAGCTCAAACAGGAAAACGTGGAAGGCGTGGTGGTGGATCTGCGCCGCAACGGCGGGGGCTCGCTGAGCGAGGCCAATTCGTTGGTGGGCCTGTTCATCCGCCGCGGTCCCACGGTACAGGTGCGCGATGCCGAGGGTACGCCGATCGTGCAGGGCGATTCCGATCCGGAAATCGTCTACGACGGCCCGATGGCGGTATTGGTCAACCGTTTGAGCGCTTCGGCCTCGGAGATTTTCGCGGGCGCCATCCAGGACTACCAGCGCGGCCTCGTGCTCGGCAGCCAGACCTTCGGCAAGGGCACCGTGCAGGAACTGATTCCGCTTGGCGATGGCCAGATCAAGATCACCCGCGCCAAGTTCTATCGCATCTCGGGCGAGTCCACCCAGCACAAGGGCGTAACGCCGGACATCCTGTTCCCGGACATCTTCTCCGTGTCTCCTGACATCGGCGAAAGCGCGCTGCCCACTGCCCTGCCCTGGGACACCATCGCACCGAACTACTATCGCCCCTATGCCGATCTGAAACCGCTCATTCCTGAACTGGAAAAACGGCACGAGACGCGCATTGCCACGGACCCCGATTTCATCTTCCTCAACGCTGAAATCGCCAAGGCGGTGGAAAGCCGCGACAAGAACACGATAACGCTCAATGAGCAGCAGTTGCTTGCCGAGCGTGAGGCCGATGACGCGTGGCGCCTGCAGATCGAAAACGACCGTCGCATTGCCAAGGGTCAGGAACCACTGGCGGACATCGACGCGCTGAAGGCCGAAAATGGCGAAGATGGTGAAGGCCTGGAAAATTCCGATCCCGAGGCACTGGCGCTGGCGGGCGAAGAGGACAAGGACGCCGATGACGAACCCGATCCCTACCTGCTCGAAAGCGGCCGCGTGCTGCTCGACATGGTGGGTATGCAGGGCAAAGGTCCGCTCAAGCTGGTGCAGTCGCGCCAATAATACCCGGATAATATTGACAGCTTATTTCATCCGGGTAAAATAAGCCCTCCATCCCTGGAGGGCTTTTCATGTCTTTTTCCTCACCGCGATATACCGCCTTTACCGGCGAACGTTTGCTTGCCTCCGCCCCGCCCGGCGAACTCGCCTTGCTGGTGCGCAAGGCGCTGGCGCAGGCGGATGCCGCCCCCATCCTGATCTTTGACGATCACAACGGACGCCAGGTGGACTTGGACCTGCGCGGCACGGACGATGAAGTTCTTGCCCGGTTGCAGCCCACGCCGCCCCCCGAAACGGAGGCAGCCCCACGTCAGGCGGGACGCCCTCGCCTTGGCGTGGTTGCCCGCGAAGTCACTTTGCTGCCACGGCATTGGGAATGGTTGCAAAGCCAGCCTGGCGGTGCCTCCGCCGCCTTGCGCCGGCTGGTGGACACCGCACGCAAACAGCCGGAGGGCACCACGCAAGGCCGGCGCGAAGCGCAGCAGGCGGCCGACCGATTCATGCTGGCGATGCTGGGCAACCAGGCAGGTTACGAGGAAGCGGCGCGTGCGCTGTATGCCGGGGATCAGACGCGTTTTTTTGCCCTGAACGAAGCCTGGCCCGCCGATCTGCGCGACTATGCACGGCGGCTGGCGGCACCGGCCTTTGCGTAAGCCTTGTATGAACACTCTACTTTCATCAATCAGTTCTGATATATTAATCATCAATTTAAACGCATTATTCTTTAAATTTGATGGATCAGCTATGAGAAAGCCATGCTGACGGCTGCGCAGCTGCGTGCCGCCCGTGCCTTGCTTGGCATCGACCAGCGCCAGCTCGCCGAGCTGGCGGGCGTGTCGGTGCCCACCATCCAACGCATGGAAGGCAGCGAAGGTAACGTGCGCGGTGTCATCGAAACCCTGATCAAGGTGGTCGAGGCGCTGGATCGCGCCGGCATCGAACTGCTCGCCGACAATGCCCCAAGCACCGGCGGTGGCCGTGGCGTGCGCCTGAAAGCGCCGCCCTGACGATTTACTTCACAAGCGTTCAAAAATTCCCACGCTGACATCGAGCGGCCGACGCTCCCTTGCCAGGCGGCAAGAAGGATCCTCAATGGTTGCCACACCCCACAAAGCCGGTTTTCTGGAACTCTATTCGCCCAAGCTCGTCACGGTGCTGAAGGAAGGCTATGGGCTGACACAGCTCAAGGCCGACGCCCTTTCCGGCCTGACGGTGGCCATCGTGGCGCTACCGCTGTCCATGGCGATCGCCATCGCCTCGGGCGTGACGCCCGACCGCGGCCTGTATACGTCCATCGTGGGTGGCTTCATCGTTTCCGCCTTCGGCGGCAGCCGTTTCCAGATCGGCGGACCGGCCGGCGCGTTCATCGTGCTGGTGTCGGCCACGGTGGCGCAGCACGGGCTGGAGGGTTTGCTGCTTGCCACTTTCCTGTCGGGCCTGCTGCTTGCGGCGGTGGGACTGCTGCGGCTCGGCACGTTCATCAAGTACATGCCCTACCCGGTCACCGTCGGCTTTACCGCCGGGATCGCGGTGATCATCTTCGCCAGCCAGATCAAAGATCTGTTGGGCCTTGGCCTAGCGGAGGAACCGGCACCGCTCTTGCCCAAACTGCAGGCGCTCGCGGGCGCCCTGCCCAGTTTCAACGTGGCGGCAATCGCCATCGCTGCGCTTACCATCGGCCTGATTGCCGTGACACGGCGCTATCGGCCGCTGTGGCCCGCTTTTCTCATCGCGGTCACCATGACATCTCTCATCGCTGCCCTGGCAGGGTTGCCGGTGGAAACCATCGGCACGCGTTTCGGCGGCATCCCGCAGACCTTGCCGATGCCGCGCCTGCCGGAATTTTCCTACGCGCAGGTGGCGGCGGTGTTGCCGAACGCGTTCGCCTTTGCCTTGCTTGGCTGTATCGAAAGCCTGCTGTCCGCGGTGGTGGCCGATTCCATGACCGGGCGCCGCCACCGCTCCAACTGCGAACTGGTGGCCCAGGGCCTGGCCAACCTGGCATCGCCCCTGTTCGGCGGCATCTGCGTGACCGGCAACATTGCGCGCACGGCCGCCAACGTGCGCTCCGGCGCGCGCGGCCCTGTTTCCGGCATGCTGCATGCGCTGTTCCTGTTGCTGTTCATGCTGGTGGCGGCGCCGCTGGCGGCCTACATCCCGTTGGCGGCGCTTGCCGGCGTACTGGCGGTGGTGGCCTGGAACATGGCCGAGAAACATGCATTCGCCACGTTGCTGCGCGCCTCGCGCGCCGATGCGGCGGTACTGTTGCTTACCTTCGTACTGGTGATCTTCCGTGATCTGAGCACCGGCATCCTGGTGGGATTCTCGTTGAGTGTGCTGCTGTTCCTGCAACGCATGGCGCAGACGGTGGACGTGGAGAGCGGTCTGCCGCTCATCGCGGAGGATCAGGCCGACGGCAGCAACGGCGGCGAGCGCGGCCGCTACGATGCCACGTTGGCCAGCGACCGCGACGTGGCGGTGGTGCGGCTCTCGGGTGCGTTTTTCTTCGGTGCGGCGGGCGCGGTGAGCATGGCGCTCGACAGCATCGCCGATCAGCCGAATGCGTACGTCATCGACCTGTCCGCCGTGTCGATGCTCGATTCCACCGGCGCCGCCACGCTCAACGGCTTCATCCGCAAGGCGCAGCGCCATGGCGCATCGGTTTATCTTGCCGGAGCCGCGCGTCCCTTGCGGCGCACCCTGCTGAGCCAGGGTATCAGTCGCTCGAAAGTCTATTTCCGCCGCAGCGTGAAGCTGGCGCTGGCGTCGATACGCAAAAGAACCGCGGCGCAGACTGAAGCGCAAACAGCAGTTTCGGCGTAGCAGGATTGCAGTGGGTTGCGTTCGAGCATTCCATCCAATGCAGTGAATCGCCCGCGCAGCACTTGCACTCAAGCGTGGGTATCGTTGCGTCCCTCGGCCATCAACAGCGCGATCTCCGCCGATGCCCCGCAGATTCCCACTGCGTTTTGTACTAGAGTCGGCTATCGCACATGCAATGGAGACATGCCATGCAACATTCCCTGATCGCCGCAGGCTGCCTGTCGCTGCTGTTCATGGCCGGTGGCTGCGCGCCATTGACGGAACAGGCAGGTGTCGCTGACGCCGCGCACAATTCCCGCAACGCACTCGACTGGGCCGGCACCTATCGAGGCGTCCTGCCCTGCGCCGATTGCGAAGGCATCGAAACCGTCGTCACGCTGAATGCGGACGGCACCTACACCGGCAGCACGCGCTATCTGGGAGAACGCGGACTGGATACCGATGATGAACAGGGTACTTTTCAATGGGACGAAGGCGGCAATGCGATCAGCCTGTCGGGCGGCGATCCTGCCCGCTATCAGGTTGGCGAAAACCGCCTCACGCGCCTGGCGCTCGACGGCTCGGTGATTACCGGCGTGCTTGCCGAGCACTATGTGCTGACGAAGCTGATGGGCGACGTTACCGAGAGATACTGGAAGCTGGTGGAACTGCACGGCCAGCCGGTTACCGCGCTGGAACAGGAACCCCACTTCATCCTCAAGGTGGCGGAAAACCGCGTTACCGGTTTTGCGGGCTGCAACGGCTTCAGCGGAAGTTATACGCTCGATGCCGCAAATGCGCGCCTGAGTTTTGGTCAATTGGCCATGACCCGCAAATTCTGCAGCGTGGGCATGGAGGTTGAACGAAGCTTCAGCGAAGTATTGGAACAGGCAGACAGCTATTTCCTGGAAGGAAACAGCCTGACGCTCAACCGCGCCAGCCTGATGCCACTGGCGCGGTTCGAAGCTGTTTATCTGCAGTGAGGCGCTAGCCTGGTGAAGTACCATCCGGAAGGCACAGTTCCACCAGCAGGAGCAGCCCCCTCCCCGTTCATTTTTCGGGACCGACCACCGCAAACCACGCGCCCTGCGGATCCTGGGCTACCACGATATAAGCGGGCCCAGGCACTTCGCTTGGCCCGTGGTGCACCGACCCGCCGGCTGCCTTGATGGCGTCCACGACAGCCGTCGTCTTGCCGGCAACGCCAAAATACGGGAGCCAGGCCGGCACCGGCGACCCTCCTAGGCCCATGATGGCGCCGATATCCACGCCCTTGCGGCGGACCAGCTGATAAGTGCCCATGGCTCCCATGTCCATCGCTTCACCCTGGGTCCAGCCGAACAGATCCAGATAGAAGGTCAGTGCGGCCTGCGGGTCGCTCGACATCAATTCGTTCCAGTTGCCGTGTCCGGCCTTTTTCTGGTTGAACGCGCCCTCGCCGGCCTCGGCCTTGGCGCGGTCCGCCTCGCTCATCCGGCTCATGTCGGGTTGCAGCAGGCCGAAGGCGGCGCCCTGCGGATCGAGGACCACCGCGTAACGGCCGGTTCCCGGAATGTCGGCCGGCCCTTTCAGGACCTTGCCGCCCGCCGCGGTGACGGTGGCAACGCTTTTGTCGCAGTCGTCGGCGGCGAAATAGATCAGCCAGTTCGGCGGCGGGCTTGCTTCCTGCGTGGCGGTGGACATCAATCCGGCCACCATGTCCTCTTTGGCTTTGGCCAGGCGATAGTCGAAACCCTCCACGCCGGCATCGACCACCTGCCATCCAAGAATCCGCTGGTAGAATGCAGCGGCACCGTCCAGATCGCGGGTACCCAATTCGTACCAACAGGGATTGCCTTGATAGCTCATTGTTTTCCCCCTTTCGCCGAATCGAATACAGGCTCGAAGCCGCCCCACATCATGCGCATGCCGTCGAAGGGCATTTCCGGAAATTCCTTCCCTTCCATGCCTGCCATCATGGCCGCGGCAGCCGCATCGCAGGTGGCTTTATCGGGCCATGCGACCCAACTGAACATCGGCACCTCGCCGGCTTCCGCCTTGCTGGCGCGATAGAAGTCGGTCTGTTTGCCGTGCGGCACGTCCACTCCCCAGGCCTCGACCATGCCGAGACATCCATGGGGCCGAAAGGCGCTTTCCCACGCGGATCCCGCCATGTCGCCGTAGGCGCTTTTGTTCTTCTCGGGTACCGCCAATGCGAAGCCCTGGATGTAGCCCGCGCCTCTGTCGGTTCCCTGCGCAAAGATCGGTTCGAAGCCGCCGAATATCATGCGGCTGCCATCGAAGGGCATCTGCGGCATTGCCTGCATGGCCGGATCGCTCTGCATCTTTTGCCAGGCGCTGTCCGCGGTAGCCTTGTCCGGCCACTCGATCCAGGAAAAGGCCACTGTTTCGTCGTCCTTGGCGTTCACGGCGCCATACAGGTCGGTGACCTTGCCTTTTGGAATGTCGACACCCCAACTCTCGATCATGCGGGTGGCGCCGTAGGGCTGAAACAGCACCCAGGTGGCCTTGGCGTGATCGATGAACTGCTGTTTGTTGGCGGCCGGAACGGCCGCGATCGAGCCGGTGTAGTAGGTCATGGAATGTTGCCTCTCTTGATCATCGTCTCCATGGCCGCAGCTTGAATGCTTGAATATTAAAAAACAACCATTAGTATGGAAATATGACTAAAAAAACGGAAATCTCACGCCTGCGCTACGACGAAGGCTGCCTGGCGGTTCATGCGCTCAACCAGATCGGCGATCGCTGGGCCCTGCTCGTGGTTCGGGAACTGATGTTCACGCCCAAGCGCTTCCAGATGATCCGCGCTGGCCTGCCGGGCATCACCGCGGGGGTGCTGACCTCGCGCCTGGCGCAGCTGCAGGAAGTCGGCGTCGTTGTGCACGACGCCGGGTTGGGCGTCTATGCGTTGACTGACGCCGGGCGTGGTCTTTTGCCGGTGCTGCAGGCGCTGTGCCGCTGGGCGCTCACCATTCCCGGGCATGACCCTTCGCGCTTCATCAGCCCCACCGCGCTGATGATCTCGATGGGCGTGAACCTGCAGCGCAAGCAGGCGCAGGACCGCACGCTGCTGGCGGGTTTCGATTTCGGCAAGGAAGCGTTCGAGGCGCGTCTCAAGAATGGCGACCTCATCACCAAAGCGGTTTCCCGCGCCGAGGCACCGTTCGTCCTGAAGGCGAACGGCAACGCCATGGCTGCCGCCGTCTACGGCAGGAAGCCCCTGTCGCAACTGCTTGCCAAGGGCATTATCGAGATACAGGGAGACGGCGCGGCCGCGCAGGATTTCGTCGACCTTTTCAGGCTTGAGCCACAGCCTTGAGCGTATTTATGAAACAGCCTTGAGCGTGTTTATGAAGCAGCCCTGAGCGTATTTATGAAACAGCCTTGAGCTGTGTTTATGAAACAGCCTCAAGCGGCTTTTTTGAACAGCTTTGAGAAGAGGCCGCTACAACAACGGCCCCAGCGCGGCAAAGGCATTCAGCCAGATGCGCTTGTAGACCGGCCAGCGGCGCACCTCCTTGGGATCGATCAGCACTGATTGCGCCACGTAGGCCAATTGGCGCGCGCGGATTGCCGCGCTCAGCTGCGGATCGTGCAGCAGAACGTCGTTCTCGAAATTCAAGTCGAAACTGCGGATGTCGAGATTGGACGAGCCCATGAAGGTCATCCTGCCATCGACGGTCAGGATTTTGGCGTGCAACAGCCCACCCTGATATTCGGCGATGGTCACGCCTGCCCGCGTCAGCAAGGGATAGTAGGAACGGCTGGCATGCCCCACGAAACCGGAATCGTTGCGATGCGGCACGATCAGCGTCACCTTGACGCCGGAAAACGCCGCGCCAAGCAGCGCCGCGCATACCACCTCCCCCGGCACGAAATAAGGCGTGGTGATGATCAGTTCCTCGCGCGCCGCGAAGATCAGCCGCGAAAACAACTGTGCGGTCACGTTGCGGTTGACCATGGGGCCGGTGCCCACCACCTGCGCACCGAAGCCGTCCTCGAACACCGGCGGTTCCCGGGTGAAGTGCGTCACGTCCTCGTCGCGGTACCGCAGCCAATCCTGCGCGAACAACAGGTTCATCTGCAGTGCCACCGGCCCTTCCAGGCGCACCATGATGTCGACCCAGGGCGCGAAGCGCCGTTTCGGCAAAAAGGCGGCATCGGCGCAGTTCTGGCTGCCGCAATGGCAGATTCGTCCGTCGATCACGGTGATCTTGCGGTGATTGCGCAGATCGAGGCGCCGCTGGAACATCACCTGCCAGGGCTTGTCGATCGGCAGCGCCACCACGGTGTGAATGCCGGCCTGCTGCAATTTGCGCCAGGTGGCGGAGGCGATGAAGCGGCGTGATCCCAGCGCATCCACCATGGCGCGGCAGCGAACGCCGCGTCCGGCGGCACGGATCAGCGCCTCGGCCACCGCGCGGCCGGTGTCGTCATCGAGCCAGATGTAATAAAGCACGTTGATCGATTCCCGCGCCGCGTCCATGTCATCGAGCATCCGCTGACGCGCGCCGGCAGGGCTGTCCAACAGTTCGGAGCGATTGCCGCCGCAAACGCCGAAGCCGTTGATCGATGCCGCAAAAGCGCTGGCCTGTCCCCACTTTTTGGCATTGCGCGGTTCACCGCTGGCCACCACGTGGTCGCCGACCCTATGCATGACGCGCGACGCCTTCGCCCGTTCCCCTTTGCCGAAATAGATTTCCCCGATCAGCAGATAGGCCACGGCGCCAAGAAACGGCAGCGCCAGCAGCAGGAACACCCAGGCCGTTCGCGTCGAAGTATTGAGCTGCGGCCGCGCCAGCACGCGCAGCGTCACGGCGGAAAAGAGCGCCAGATGGCTCAGGGTCAGGATGGTTAGCAGCATGTCCCGCTTCCGCAGAGGCGCCTGCTGGCTTACGTGGAGCCGGCATTCGTCGAAGGAATAACAGCCTGGTGCCGTACTACGCCGTCATGCGTAATGGAGAAATTGGCGGAGGGGGAGAGATTCGAACTCTCGGTAGGCTCGCACCTACGCCGGTTTTCAAGACCGGTGCATTCAACCGCTCTGCCACCCCTCCGTGAAGCGGCGAATGGTACAACAAGGCCCCGTCCAGGCAAACCGCGCGCTTGCAAACGGTGGCGCGGCAGGTAACATTCAGGGCTGTAATCACACTGAGGAGTGAGCCATGAAAGACGCTGCCCATGATCTGCCCTATGCCCAGGGTTCCGCCGCGCTCGGCGCGCTGAACGCCAGCAAGGTATTGCGCAACACCTATCTGCTTTTGGCGCTCACCATCCTGTTCAGCGCAGTCTGCGCGGCCATCGGCACCAGCCTGGAACTGGGCCGCGGCGCGTACTGGATGCTGTTCATCGCCAGCTTCGCCTCGCTGTTCTGGGTACATAAGGTGGCCGACAGCGGCCAGGGCCTGGTGGCGGTATTCGTGTTCACCGGTTTGATGGGCCTTACGCTCGGCCCTATCCTCAATGCCTATCTGGCGCTGCCCGGCGGCGGTGCCCTGGTGTTCCAGGCGCTGTCCGGTACCGCACTGGTGTTCTTCGCCCTGTCCGGCTACGTGCTGGTCAGCCGCAAGGACTTCAGCTTCATGCAAGGCTTCCTCATGACGGGGCTGGTGGTCATGGTGGTGGCGATGATCGCCAACCTGTTCCTGAACATTCCCCTGCTGAACCTGGCCTTCCCGGCACTGGTGGTGCTGCTGATGAGCGGCCTGATTCTGTTCGACACCAGCCGCATCATCCATGGCGGCGAAACCAACTACATCCGCGCCACCGTCAGTCTTTACCTGAGCGTATACAACATCTTCGTCAGCCTGCTGCAGTTGATGGGCGGCATGGGCGAGGATTGAACGCAAATCTGCAAAACACTGCTGACGGCTCGGGCGTTGTCTTGCCATGAGCCGTTTCAGCATTCTGATTCAGGAAGCGCCCTATACCGCGCAAGCGGCAACCAGCGCCCTGCACTTTACCTGCGCCGTACTGGCGCAGGGGCATGAAATCTACCGCTTGTTCTTCTATCAGGGTGGCGTACTCAACGCCTCCTCCCTGATCGTGCCGCCGCAGGACGAATTGCATCTTCCCCGTGCCTGGCAGCAACTCGTGACCGAACACCAACTCGACGCCGTGGTATGCGTGTCGTCCGCATTGCGGTACGGCGTGCTGAGCGCAGAGGAAGCCGATCGCTACGAACGCGGCCAGGGCAGTCTGCTGCCCGGTTTCAGCATCGGCGGACTCGGACAATGGGTGGAAGCCATGTTGCTGGCCGATCGCCACCTCGCGTTCAAGGCCTGAGTCATGGCCACGCCCTCTCCCCGCCGCTTTCTGTTCCTGGTGAGCTGCAGCCCCTGGCAGCCGCGTGCGCAGGCCTTGCTGGACCTGCTGATGACCACGGCGGTGCTGGATCAGGAAGTACACCTGTGCTTCTGGGGCGATGGCGTATTGCACTTGCTGGAACAGCAGGATGGCACCGATCTGCAACTGAAGACGCTGGCGCGGCAGCTGCCGGCGCTGGAGCTCTACGGGGTGACTCACGTTTATGCCGAACGCGAGGCGCTGCATCGCCATGGCCTGGACACAAACGCCCTGTTGCTGCCCTCGCCCACACTGCTCGATCAAGCTGGCCTGCGGCAACTGATGCAGCAGTGCGAGATCGTGGAGCATTGCGGATGAACACCCTGTTCGTGCTCAATCGTCACGACACCGACACCCTTGCCGCGTGCCAGGCCTGCCTGCATGCCGGCGATGCACTGCTCCTGATGGAAGAGGCCGTGTACCTTCTGCTGGATAAACGGGATGTGGTTCAAAGTATTGACAATTTCCCCGCCTTTGCCCTGTCCGGCGATTTGGTGGCCAGGGGAATATCTGCCAAAATCCCTCCCCGGGTCGAATGCGTCGACTATGCCGGATTCGTGGCGCTGACCCTGCGTTTCGACCGCATCATAACCTGGTAACCGCCAAGGAGCGCGCCCGGCTCCCGGCGTTCTACCCTCTTCTGTTGTTGCAATTCTTGCGAGGCTTTCATGGGGCAGATTTTGACAGTTTCCAATAAGTCGATCCTGCTCGACAGGGATGGCTACCTGGAACATCTGAACGATTGGAGCGAAGACGTAGCCCACACCCTGGCGATGCAGCACGACGTGGAATTGACTCTCGAGCATTGGGAAATTCTCAACCTCATCCGTGATTTTCACAGCCGCCGCGGGATTTCCCCGATCATGCGCATCCTGGTAAAGCTGGTGGAAGTCGAACTGGGGCCCGACAAGGGCAACAGCCTCTATTTGATGAAACTCTTCCCTGGCAGCCCGGCCCGGGTCGCCAGTAAAATCGCCGGGCTGCCCCGACCGCACAACTGTCTTTGAATTCCGGGGTCCGCGACACCGGTATTGCACTATGACGATGGTTCCGGGTGACATCGCACATGTCATCGCCCTTCCCTATTCCCTGAGCATCGAGGCCTGGTACGAGGCCTTGCGCGACAAACGCCTGCCGCAGCTGTATTGCAGCGGCGACGGCAGCCATCCCGCCGGCAACGTGGACTTCGTCTGCGCCGACCCGCTTGCCATCGTGCAGCATCACCGCGGTCGCACCCGCGTGCTGGACTGCCTCGACGGCAGCGTGGTCGAGGACGACAGCGCGCCGTTCCAGGCGCTTGCCGCCTGCTGTCCCATACAACCGCGGGCAAGCGAGCCCGAACTGCTGTTCACCGGCGGTGCCGCCGGCTATTTCGGCTATGAACTGCTGCATGGCCAGAACCGCATCGCGCGCGACATGGCGGCTGACGAGGCGGACATCGCTGCGCCCGACATGCTGGTGGGCATCTACGACTGGGTGATCCAGCGCGATCATCGCCGGCAACAGAGCCGCCTGATCGTGCGGCGCACCACGCCCGCGCGCGAGGCCGCGATACTCGCCACCGCACAGTCGCTGGCGCAAACGCCACACGTGCCGCGCCGCCGCGAGGATTTCCGTCTGTTGTCGCCATTCCGCTCCAACTTCACCCGCGAGGAATACCTGTCGCGCTTCCAGCGCGTGATCGACTACATCCATGCCGGCGACTGCTACCAGGTCAACCTCGCGCAATGCTTCACCGCCACCTGCGCGGGCGATGGCTGGCAGGCCTTCAAACAACTGCAACAGCGCGCGCAGGCGCCCTTTGCCGCCTTTATCGAGCACGAGGCGCTGCAGGTACTCAGTTTTTCGCCGGAACGCTTCCTGCAGGTGCGCGAGGGCCGCGTGTTGACCCAGCCGATCAAGGGCACCCGCCCCCGCAGTGCCGAGCCGGCGCAGGATCTGGCCAACCGCCTCGATCTGGAAGGCAGCGCCAAGGATCGCGCGGAAAACCTGATGATCGTGGATTTGTTGCGCAACGACCTGGGGCGCGTCTGCCGCTTCGGCTCGGTGGCGGTCGACAAGCTGTTCGAAACGCAGAGCTTCACCAACGTGCATCACCTGGTGAGCACGATCAGCGGCGTTCTGGAACGGCCGCAGGATGTATATCGCCTGATTGAAGCCGGTTTTCCGGGCGGCTCCATCACCGGCACGCCCAAGATCCGCGCCATGGAAATCATCGGCGAACTGGAAACGCGGCCGCGCTCGGTCTATTGCGGCGCCATCGGCTGGGTGGACTGCAACGGCAACATGGACAGCAACGTCGCCATCCGCACGCTGGTGCGCGAAGGTGACCGCATCCATGCCTGGGGCGGCGGTGGACTGGTGGCCGATTCTGTCGGCGCGGAGGAATACCAGGAAACCCTCGACAAGATTTCCATGTTCATCGACAACCTGTAGAAAAAATTGCCGGGAGCAATTTTTCGCGCTGCGTCAGCAGCGTCCCCGCAGGGGTGGCGGCCATGGATGGCTGCCATAAAAGGCCCCGGAGCACAGTCATGCTCCGGGGTTGTCCGCGTTCAGGGAATGTCGAAGCTGCTCGCCAGGCGGAACTGTTGCTGCAATTCCTCGTAGGTCTGCACCGCGGGAAACTGCGGAAAATCCGCAATCACGTTCGGCGGCGCGTGGAACAGGATGCCGGCGTCCGCTTCGGTGAGCATGGTGGTGTCGTTGTAGGAATCGCCGGCGGCGATCACGCGGTAATTGAGCATGTGAAATGCCTTCACCGCCTGGCGCTTCGGATCCGGCTGGCGCAGCACATAGTTCACCACCGCGCCCTCGGCGTCCGTTTCCAACCGGTGGCAGAGAATCGTGGGATTGCCAAGCGCGCGCATCATCGGCATGACGAATTCGTAGTAGGTATCCGACAGGATCACCACCTGGAAGTACTGGCGTAACCAGGCGATGAAATCGGCGGCGCCTTCGAGCGGTTGCAACGTGGCCACCACTTCCCGTATCTGCGGCAGGCCAAGGCCGTGCTCTTTCAGGATGCCCAGGCGCATTTTCATCAGCTTGTCGTAGTCTGGCTCGTCGCGGGTGGTCATCCGCAGGGCCTCGATGCCGGTTTGCTCGGCTAATCCGATCCAGATTTCCGGGATCAGTACTCCTTCCAGGTCAAGACAGGCAATTTCCACGTAGTTACTCCATTGGTTGCAGGTGGGTGGCAGAAAGGCAAAGCACGACAGCCGATAATCAGCCATCGTTTCTCTGGTTGGCGATGCCGGAGGGCACATGCCCGGTGGCAACGTGTTCGCGCGCCGATTCGCAGTGGCCTTCCTGGTCGTCGAAGAACACGTCGGCGTCGTAGGCGCGCAGGAACGCGCCCTTGTCCAAACCGCCAAGGAACAGCGATTCGTCGATCTTGATGTCCCAGGCGCGCAGCGTATGCACCACTCTGGCGTGGGCCGGCGCGGCGCGCGCGGTGACCAAGGACGTGCGTATCGGTGAATCGTCGGGACCGAATTCGCGCTGCAATTGTTGCAGCGCCGCCAGAAACGGCTTGAACGGCCCACCGCTGAGCGGGGTGCGCGCGGCGGCGCGTTCGCTGCGGGCGAACTCCTCCAGGCCGCGGTTCTTGTAGATGCGTTCGGCTTCGTCGGAAAACAGCACCGCGTCGCCGTCGAAGGCGAAGCGCAATTTGTAATCCACGGTGTTGGCGGTTTTCGAGGGCATGATGGTGGCGGCGGCGATATTGTTGTCCAACGCCTCGCGCACGTCAGGGCCGTTGGTGGACAGGAACAGATGGCTGTTGAAGGCGCTGATGTAGCGGTACGGGCTGGAGCCGCCGCAGAACGCCGCCTTGCTGATCGTCAACCGGTGATGCTCGATGGAATTGAACACACGCAGGCCGGTATCCGCCGTGTTGCGCGACAGCAATATCACTTCCACCCGCGGCTGCCCGAGCAGCGTGTTGATGTTCAACAGCTTTTTCACCAGATGGAAGGCATCGCCCGGTTCCAGCGGTTCTTCCTCGTGTTCGATCTGGTATTGCCGATACGCTTCCACGCCCTGTGTTTCGTAGACGCGGTGGCTTTCGTCGAGGTTGAACAGGGCGCGCGAGGAAATCGCCACCACCAGTTTTTCCTGGGCGGCGCGCGTGCTTGCCAGTGGAAGTTCGTTGCTCATGTCCGGTTGTGACGCTGCTGGGAAATATTCCTGTTTGGCCGAAATGGCGCGGTTGCCACTATGCCGGGCCCCGGCGTACGCGCACAATAGCCGCGCCTGGCCCGGCGGGAGCAACGCCGGCATGATACCTTATGGGGCCACGGACACGACATGCCCGCCGGCACAAAATCGCGTGCCGATACGTTCGGCGCTGTCAGTGAAAAACTTGCACACGAGTATGCTGACGCCCATACGCCTTGAATATGTAGCCTGACTATGTACCTTGAATTCTTCGGCATGCGCGAACTGCCCTTCACGCTGACGCCGAACACCGATTTCTTCATCGATCTCGACGGTCACCACCAGGCATTGGAGGTGATTCTGCTGGCGCTCGCGGGCGGCGAAGGTTTCATCAAGATCACCGGCGAAGTGGGCACCGGCAAGACCCTGCTTTGCCGCCGCCTGCTCAATACGCTTGGCGACGACTACGTCACCGCCTACATTCCCAATCCCTTCCTCACGCCTGACGGTCTCATGCTGGCGCTGGCGGAAGAACTGGAGCTGCCGGTTTCCATCGAAAAGGGCCGTCATCACATCCTGGGGCAGATCAACGCGCACCTGATCAAGCTCAAGCAGGCGGGCAAGAAAGTGGTGTTTCTGCTGGACGAAGCCCAGGCCATGCCGGAAGAAAGCATCGAGGCGCTGCGCCTGTTGACCAACCTGGAAACCGAAAGCGAAAAACTGCTGCAGATCGTACTGTTCGGGCAGCCGGAGCTGAACGACCTGCTCAATCGTGATTCCCTGCGCCAGCTCAGGCAGCGCATCACCTTTACCTACGTACTGCCGGTGCTCACGTCCGAGGAAGTGGCCAGCTACATCAATCATCGCGTGGCGCGTTCGGGATTTCCCGGCATCAACCTGTTCAGCGCCCAAGCCATCGACGCCGTTGCCGAAGCCAGTGCCGGCATTCCCCGGCTGATCAACATTCTGTGCCACAAGGCCCTGCTGGTGGCCTATGGCCGCGGCGAGACCAAGGTAACGCTGGCGCATGCCAACCGCGCCATCGAAGACACCGAGGATGCGCGGATGCTGCATCACTACGCCAATGCCGGCAAGAACGGCCACGACAACCGCACGCTGATCCTGGCCTGCCTGGGTGCAAGCGCCTTTACCCTGCTGGCCGCGTGGCTGCTGCGCTGACACCCGCCGCGCTGTAACGGGCTCCGCTACGGAGGCAGCGTTTTTTCTGACATTGCCATGATCACCGCCGCCGATTCCCATCGCTCTCTCCTCGAGGACATCCTGGCCGCATTCACGGCCAACGAAGGTGTCATCAAGCTTACTGGTCCCGCCGGCAGCGGCAAGAGCGCGATGTGCGGCGCGCTGTTTCAGGCCTTGCGTGCGCAAGGCACGGAAGTGGTGTATTTCCTGGCGCCGCCGCAATCGGTGGAGGCGCTGCAAAATGGCATCGTCGAGCAATTGCAGCTCGATGCCACGCGCAATTTCACCCGCACCTTGACGCATTACCTGCGCAGCCGCGCGGCGCCCTATCGGCACCTGGTATTGATCGTGGACGACGCGCACGGCATGGACGAACCAACGCTCATGGCCGTGCGCATGCTGTGCAACATCCAAAGCCATGACCACGGCCTGGTGCGCGTGGTGCTCAGCGGCAGCCCCGCGCTCGACGCCCTGCTGTGCCTGCCGGTGTACCGTTCGCTGGCGCAGCGTATCGGACAGAGCTTCGTGCTCGCACCGCCTCCCCTTTCCTGAAAGGACTTAAGGAGGCGCTGAATAAAGGCCCGTGGTGGATGCGGTGCGGCATAGCGCCAGATAGTGCGCGATTACCGTTTCCATGCCGAATTCGATGCATTCCACGGTCAGTGCGTGACCGATCGATACTTCCAGAATGCCGCCAAGCGCCAGGAAGTCACCGAGGTTGACCAGGTCGAGATCGTGCCCGGCATTTACGCCAAGTCCAAGCGCCTGGGCGCGCTGCGCCGTGGCCCGGTAGCGCTCCAGCTCCGCCTGCTTGTGGGGGCCGTGATACGCCGCGGCATAGGCTTCGGTGTAAAGTTCGATACGCTGCGATCCCAGCCGCGCCGCCGCTTCCGCCTGGGCCGGTTCGGGATCGAGAAACAGGGCGCTGCGCACCTGTAGTTCCTGCAACCGTTCCAGTACCGGCGTCAGAAACGCCGCCTGCGCCACGCAATCCCAACCGTGATCGGAAGTCAGCTGATCGTCCGTATCCGGCACCAGCGTGCATTGCGTCGGGCGCACGTCCGCGATCAGCGCCAGAAATTCCGGCGAGGGATAACCCTCGATGTTGAACTCCACCGCAGGATGGTCCTGCAGCAACTCCGCCAGCGCGTAGGCGTCGCGGCGCTTGATGTGGCGTTCGTCCGGGCGCGGATGGATGGTGAGCCCGGCCACGCCAAGCGCAATGAAGCGCCGGGCGAAGTCCAGCAGATCCGGATAGTTGCGTCCGCGCGAATTGCGCAGCAGAGCCAGCTTGTTGAGGTTGACACTCAGCGCGGTCATGCGCTTACCCCTTCTCGTTTCGGAGCGGTCATCGGCTCACACTTTTTCGTTGTGGTCGGGCCAGATGAAACCGATCGGGTGCGGTTCCTCCTCCTGCTCGCCATCCACTTGCATGGCGTGGCAGATGAGCTGCACCGTGTTCTGGTGCGCCAGGATGGAACAGGGGCTGTCGCCAAGCAGGCCCTCGATGCGGATGCCGTCGAAGCTGACCTGCGCCAGCGAATGCACCTGTACCTGCATGCCGCCATGCAGAATGGCGACGATGGCCGGATAGTAATTGGGCGGCAACTGTGCGCTCCAGGCCTTGGCCTCGGCGGCCAGCGCCTTGAGCAGCACGCCGGCGCTGCGGAATTCGTAGCTGTCTTCCTCGCTGCAATCGATCGGACACAGGTCCTTTTGCGTGACCGGTGGCGGCTTGAAGCCGGGCACGCGGGTCATCTGTTGCGCCAGATAATCGATGAAGCGTTGCGTGGTGGGCGTGTTGCGTGGCACCACCTCGTCGGATTCGAGCGGAGACTGCGGTTCTTGTTCGGGTTTGTTCATGCGTATGGACTACCTTGAAGAGAATTGCATAACGAGGCGCCATGTTAGCAAGAGTTGCCTTTGCCCTGCCTTAGCAAATAAAATGAGATCAATTCTCATTTGCATGCGGGCGCCAGCGCCCTGCGGGAGTTCACTGTGTCGGATCGAGGGCTCGGCCCGCAAACGGACGTCGGCATTCTGTACGGCGAGCATCATGGCTGGCTGCACAAATGGCTGTGGCGACGCCTTGGCAATGCCACGGATGCCGCCGACCTGGCCCACGACGTGTTCCTGCGCCTGATTCTCAAACCGGCGCCCCGCGGCTTCGACAGTTTCGGCGCGACGCGCGCCTACCTGCGCAGCATGGCGCAGGGCCTGTGCATCAACCTGTGGCATCGGCGCGAGATCGAACAGGCCTGGCTCGATACCCTCGCCGCGCGGCCCGAACAATTCGCGCCCTCCCCTGAACGCCAGGCCATGGTGCTGGAAGCCTTGCAGGAAATCAGCGCCATGCTGCTGGATCTGCCGCCAAAGGCGGCGCGCGCATTTCTGCTTGGCGAGGTGTGCCGCATGACCGATCGGGAGGTTGCCGATGAGCTGGGCGTTTCCAGCCGCATGGTGCGCAAATACGTGGCGCAGGTAATGCTGCGCTGTCTGCAGTTGCAGGCCCGCGATACCGCCGCTGCCCTGCTCGATCCCCACCTGGCCTGACCCATGCACCATACCGCTTCGCCAATTGCCGCCGCCGTGTCCGGCGAACCTTCGCACCAGGTGCTGGAACAGGCTGCCGAATGGTATGCCCTCCTACGCTCGGGCGATGCCACCGACAGTGACCGGACGCACTGGCAGGCCTGGCTGGCGCAACAGCCGCAGCACCGCCAGGCCTGGCATTGCGTGGAACAGATCAGCAACCGCTTCGAAAGCCTGCAGGATACCCCCGACCCACGGCGCACCGCGGAAGGACTGTGGACGGCAAACGAGCGGTTGATCAAGCGCCGCCGGCTATTGCGCGGCAGCGCCATCGTGGCCGGCACCGCGCTGCTTGGCTGGCAGACTTTGCCGCCGTCCTCACTGCCGCGTCTGGCGCGTGCCTGGAGCGCCGGGCATCGCAGCGCCACAGGCGAAATCCGCAGCCTTGTCCTAGCCGACGGCACGCAGGTTTGGCTCAATACCGCGGCGGCGTTCGATGAACACTACGACATCAACCAGCGCCTGCTGCAGTTGTGGGCCGGCGAAATCCTCATCGCCACCGCCGGCGATGCGCAGCGTCCCTTCCTGGTGGCCACGCCGCAAGGGAGGCTGCGGGCGCTCGGCACGCGTTTCACCGTGCGGCTGGAGGAAACGCAAACCTTGCTTGCGGTGTTCGAAGGCGCGGTGGAAATCACTACCGCAAGCGGCGCGACAAGCGTGGTCGAGGCGGGCCAACAGCGGCGTTTTTCCACTACCGCGCTTGCCTCCGCCGAACCGGCGGACCTGGCACGCGAAGCCTGGCGCGACGGCATCCTGGTGGCGCGCGACATTCCCTTGCGCGAGGTGGTCGGGGAACTGCGCCGTTATCGCCGGGGTTATCTCGGGCTGGCGCCCGAGGTGGCGGAACTGCGGGTGTTCGGCAACTTTCCCCTGCACGACCCTGACGCCGCCCTGGACCTGCTTGGCTATGCCCTTCCCATCCGCGTCCGGCGCACGCTGCCCTGGTGGGCCAGCATCGACGCCGCCGTGATGCCCTGACGCGCCCTCGCACCTTCTCCAAAAATCGCCTGGAGTGATGCTTGGCGTCGTGCCAGGGACGTCCCGGGTGCTGGCCACAAAAAATTTTCGGAATCAGTTCCGCTTTTTGCCGCTTCGCTTGATTCAGTCAATGAAAGAGCCGCATCGCGACATTCCGGGTACTGCATGGTTTCCTCCCTGCCCATCCCGTGAACGCCGGCGCGCTTGTCATCTTCAATGCCCTCACAGGAAGCCCGGTTCATGTCTTGCCTTCGTTCGTTGTCCGCCCTTTCCTTTTCCTGCTCCCAGCCGTCACGCATTTGCCGCGCGGTCGCGCCGCCGCTCGTGTTGCGTCCGTTGACGCTGAGCCTGCTGCTTGCGACCAGCGTGCTGACGTCAGCGTTTTATCCAGCCAATGCCCTGGCGCAGGCAGGTGCCGCGCCCGCTACCGGCCAACGTGCGCCGACAGAGGCGCTGCGCCGCTACGACATTGCCCCTGGGCCGCTTGCCGACGTGCTGACGCAGTTCTCCACCCAGGCAGGCATTTTCCTGGCGGGCACCTCCGATCTGGCACAGGGCCGGCAAAGCCCCGGCGTGCGCGGCAGCTACAGCATCCCGGCGGCGCTCGATGCGCTGCTGGCCGGCACGGGGCTGATGGCCGAAAGCAACGCGCAGGGCCAATACCGCCTGCGTCCCGTTCCCGCCGGCGCCACCACGCTGCCACCGCTGCGCATTGGCGCCAACACGGAATTCGCCGGCGGGCCGGTGCTCGGCTACCAGGCGCTGCGCAGCGCCACCGCAAGCAAGACCGATACGCCGCTGGTGGAAGTGCCGCAGAGCATCAGCGTGGTGGGACGCGACCAGATGGAGTTTCAGGGCGCGCAATCGGTGCAGCAGGCGGTGCGTTATTCGGCCGGCGTGGCGCCCGCCTTCGGCGACAGCGACAGCCGCACCGACGTCCTGCAGGCGCGCGGCTACTACCTGCGCGATTACCTCGACGGCTCGCGCGTGCCCTTCGGCGCCTACAGCGTGACGCTGCCGCGCGTGGAGCCCTACGGCCTGGAGCGCATCGAAGTGCTCAAGGGGCCGGCCTCGGTGCTTTATGGACAGAATACGCCCGGTGGCATGCTCAACATGGTCACCAAGCGCCCCACGCCGGAACCGGTGCGCGAACTGCAATTGCAAACCGGTAACTACGACCGCCTGCAGGGCGCGGCGGATTTTGCCGGCGCGCTGCCTGGAAGCGGGAACCTGCTGTATCGGCTCACCGGCCTCGTACGCGATGCCAAGGGCAGAACCGATTTCGCGCACGACGAGCATGCCTACCTGGCGCCGGCGCTGACCTGGCTGGCTTCGGACGCTACCAGCATCACGCTGCTGTCGCATTTCCAGCATGACGAGGTGATCAGCGATTACGTGGCGCTGCCGGCACGCGGCACGCTGCGCCCCAATCCCAACGGAGAACTACCGCGCAACCGCTATCCTGGCGAACCCGATTTCGACGCCTTCAACCGCGAGCAGTATTCGCTGAACTATCTGCTGGAACACCGCTTCAATGCCGCACTGTCCTTCAGCCAATCGCTCAAGTACACCGATGTGAGCGTCGATACCCGCGCCACGCCCGGCTATATGCTGCTGCCGGACGACGCCACCATCATGCGGGTGGCCTCGCTTGGCGAAGGCGAATCGAACACCCTGGGTTTCGACAACCGCCTGCAATGGGATCTGGCCCTGGGCGGCATCCAGCACGGTCTGCTGTTAGGCTACGATTACCTGCGGCTCGAAGACCGCTACGACTTCGCCTCCAACCTGATCCACGACCTGAATCTCTATGGCCCGGTGTACGGCGCCGCGCCGATCCCGGCGCTGATTCCCCGCTTCAGCCACGTGCAGGACATGGATCAGCAGGGCCTCTACGCGCAGGACCAGATACGCCTGGACCGCTGGATACTCACCCTGGGCGCCCGCTACGACCGCGTCGACAGCACCATCAACTCGCGCATGGCCGGCACCACCACAGAACAGAACGACGACAAGCTCACTTACCGCCTCGGTCTCAACTACCGCTTCGACAACGGCGTGGTGCCCTTCCTCAGCTATTCGACCTCGTTCGAGGCCACCACCGGCGCCAGCTACGCCGGCGCGGCCTTCAAGCCCGGCACCGGCGATCAGTGGGAAGCAGGCGTGAAATTCCTGTCGCCGGACGAGCGTTATTCGCTGTCGGCCGCGGTGTTCAGCACGGTGCAGCAGAACGTGACGACCCCCGATCCGGATCCGAGCCACGTGGGCTTTTCCGTGCAGACCGGCGAAGTGGAAACGCGGGGCGTGGACGTGGAAGCGAAGCTGCTTGTCAATGAATCGCTCTCGTTGGTGCTGGCCTACGCCTACAACGATACCGAAGTGACCAAAGCCAATCCGGACGGCACCGGCGCCAGCCTGCTCGGCAATCCGCTGCCGCGCACGCCGCGCAGCCAGGCATCGCTGTGGAGCGACTATCGGGTGCGCAGCGGTGCGCTGGCCGGGTTTGGTGTCGGCGGCGGCGTGCGCTACATTGGCCCCAGTTTCGGCGACAACGCCGCCACGCTGGCCATTCCTTCCTATGCCATCGTCGACGCCATGCTGCGCTACGACCTGGGCCAGCTGGATAACGGACTGAACGGTCTTGATTTCAGCCTGAACTTAGCCAACCTGCTCGACAAAAACTACGTGGGCTACTGCGGCAGCGAAACCCAATGTTTCTTCGGGCAAAGCCGCACGCTCTACGCCACCCTGCAGTACCGGTGGTAGGGATGGTGCAGTCTCGCACGGCAGCGCTGTTGCGGCGCCTAACGCTGGCCGTTGCGCTGACTGGTCTGCTGGCTTATTGGCTGACGGCGGCGGTGGCCCGCCTGCTGCCGCTGCCACGCGCGGATGCTGCGATACTGCCCACGTTGCTGGCATTTCCGCTGGCGGTGGTGCTGCTGTTGTGGCTGATGGCCACCGGCCCCTCGCGACGTCGCACGCTCGTACTTGCCCTGCTTGGCGCCGCGGCATTCTGCCTCAGCCGTTATCCGCAATGCGCATGAAGACGGGCGCATTGCAGTCGCTTGCTTGGCTGCATACCTGGAGCGGCCTGGTGGTGGGCTGGCTGCTGTTCGCCGTGTGCTTTACCGGTTCCCTGGCGGTGTTCCATCGCGAAATCAGTCATTGGATGCAGCCCGAGCTGCAGGTGAATGCGGCCGAGGCCGAGCCGTCGCTGCGATTGGGAGAAGCCTATCTGCGCCGGCATGCGGCACAGGCGCCGTTCTGGTCGATCCGTTTGCCATCGGCACAGGAACCGGCGCTGGAATTGTCCTGGCAACAGGATGGCGCCAGCTTCACGCATTTCCTCGACGCGCAAAGCGGCCGGTTACTGGTGCCGCGTCCCAGCGAAGGCGGCGAGTTCCTGGTGGAACTGCACTACAGCTTCCACGCCGGAACGCCGGGGTTGTGGCTGGTGGGCTTGTGCGGCATCGTCATGTTGCTGGCGGGCGGCAGCGGCATCGTCATCCATCGGCGGCTGTTCAAGGATTTCTTCACCTTTCGTCCGCGCGCCGGCGCGCAGCGCAGCTGGCTCGATGCGCACAACCTGCTTGGCGTGTTGGCGCTGCCCTTTCACCTGATGATTGCCTACACGGGGCTCATCGCCAGCGCCTGGACCTTTCTGCCGGCCGCCTTCAATACCTTGTATGACGGCAACCTCTCCGCGTATTTCCTCGAATCGGCGCAAACCCTCATCCAGCCGCCGGAGGCGCAAGCCATGCCGATGGTGTCCTTGACGCAGCTGCTGGCGCAGGCGGAAGCGCATTTTGGAATGGGCCAGGTGGCATCGCTGCTGGTGCTCAATCCGGATCACGGCGGCGCCACCGTGCAGGTGTTGCGCCAGGTTGGGGACCAGGTGGCGCTGGCTGCCGATCGCCTGACCTTCGATGGTATCAGCGGAACACTCCTGCAAGTGGTGGATACCCGCTCGCCCGCGCAGCACAGCTACACCGTGCTGGCGGGACTGCACTATGCGCAGTTCGGCGGCGCGCCGGTGCGCTGGCTGTATTTTTTCCTGGGTCTGGCGAGCTGCGCGATGATCGCCACCGGGCTGGTGCTGTTCAGCATCAAGCGACGCGAGAAACACCAGCGGGACGCGCTTGCGCCAAGCCGTGCGTATGCCGTGATCGAACGCTGCAACGTGCTTGCCGTGGCCGGCTTTTTGAATGGGGTTGCCGCCTATTTCTGGGCCAACCGCTTGCTGCCGCTGTCGCTGCCCGGGCGCGAGGGTTGGGAAATCGCCACGCTCTTTCTGGTGTGGCTGGCCACCCTGCCGCATGCCCTGCTGCGCCCCGCCAGGTGCGCCTGGATCGAGCAATTGGCAAGCGCGGGGCTGTTGTGTCTGTTGCTGCCGCTGCTCAATGGTTTGACCACTGAAGCGCATCTGCTGCATTCGCTGCAACATGGACGCTGGGCGATGGCGAGCGTGGATCTGAGCTTTATGGCAACGGGCGGTTTGCTGATGGGAATTGCGTGGAAGCTTGCCGAAGGCAGGATTTTGGAATGCAAGCGCGGGAGATAGGACGATTTGGTGCCCGGGACCGGGGTCGAACCGGTACGGGGTTTCCCCCGAGGGATTTTAAGTCCCTTGCGTCTACCAATTTCGCCACCCGGGCGGGGTGTGTTCGTACCGGGAGATTGGAGGCTGGAGTCGGAATCGAACCGGCGTACGCGGAGTTGCAGTCCGCTGCATGACCACTCTGCCATCCAGCCTTTGCGAGTGCCGTGAAGGCTGAATTGTGGTGCTGACGCATGACCTGGACCTGGCGTGAGGCGAGGACAAACTGGAGCGGGAAACGAGACTCGAACTCGCGACCCCGACCTTGGCAAGGTCGTGCTCTACCAACTGAGCTATTCCCGCGTTTTTCAGCTTGCCGGTACAGATCAATGCGATCTGCCCAGGTTCCACATTCAGGCTCTATGGCCTGATGCAAGGCGATAAGAATACCGCGCTGCATCTTACCCGGTCGACCGAAATATTATCGGCCTGGGCTCGAAAGAGGCGCCATTCTAATCGGTACGCATTCGATGTCAAGCGTCCGCGGCAACCAAGCGCGCCCTATTTCATGCCCAATTTCAGCTGCGGCCAGGCAGCGCGCAGATACACGCACATCGACCACAAGGTCAGCAGCGCCGCGGCGTTGATCAGCACGTAGCCGGTGCCCCAGATCAGCGCCGGGCCGTTGCGGTCGGTGGCAAGCAGGACGATCAATGCGAGCATCTGCACCGTGGTTTTCACCTTGCCCACCATGCCCACCGCCACGGCGTCGCGCTGGCGCAGTTCGGCCATCCATTCGCGCAATGCGGAGATCATGATTTCGCGCGCCACCATGATGGCCGCCGGAATGATATACCAGGGGCTGGCGTAACTGGCGCCGAGCATCACCAGGGTGATGGCCACCAGCACCTTGTCTGCCACCGGGTCCAGGAACGCGCCGAAGCGCGAGCATTGGTTGAGGCGGCGCGCCATGTAGCCGTCGAGCCAGTCGGTGGCGCAGGCCAGCACGAACACGCCGGACGCCCACAGGTGGTGCGACGGAAACGGCAGGTAGTACACCGTCATGAAGACCGGAATGAGCAGAACGCGCAACAGGGTGAAGAAATTTGCCAGAGTCATGAGTCAGCCACCTTTTGCCCCGATTCTAGCCCATATCCGCGCCAAGCGAGACATTACCCTTGGCACAGTGCTGCTGTATTGCCTTTCAAGCCGATTACGACAAGGGGAAGCGGTGCTCAGGCGCCATGCAGGCGTTCGTAGATGGTTTCGGCCAGCTGTTGGCTGATGCCGCTCACCCGCTGCAGGTCCTCGACGCTGGCGCGGCGGATTTCCTGCTGCCCGCCGAAATGCCGCAGCAATTCGCGCCGTTTCTTCGGCCCCACGCCGGGAATGTCCTCCAGCAGGCTGCGGGTGCGCGCCTTGCCGCGTCGGTTGCGGTGCGCGGTGATGGCGAACCGGTGCGCTTCGTCGCGAATATGCTGCAACAGGTGCAGCGCCGGGCTTTCCACCGGCAGGGCCAGTTCACGATGGCTGCCGCCGAGAATGAGTGTCTCCTGCCCCGCCCGGCGGCTGATGCCCTTGGCGATGCCGAGCAGGCGCACGTTTTCCACGTTCAGCTCGGCCATTATCGCTTCGGCCTGCGTCAGCTGCCCCTTGCCGCCGTCGATCACCAGGAGGTCCGGCAGCTTGCCCTCTCCGCGCTGCAGGCGCGTGAAGCGGCGCTTGAGCGCCTGGTGCATGGCGGCATAGTCGTCGCCGCCCTGGATGCCTTCGATGTTGAAGCGCCGGTAGTCGGATTTGAGTGGGCCGTTCTGGTCGAACACCACGCAGGAGGCCACCGTGGCCTCGCCGCTGCTGTGGCTGATGTCGAAGCATTCGAGGCGCCGCAGGCCCCCCTCTTCCATGCCGAGCGCGCCGGCGAGCAACCCCAGCCGCTTTTGCATGTGCTGCTTGTTGTTGAGCCGGCTCTGCACGCCGTGGGCGGCATTGGTGCGCGCCAGTTCCAGCCATTTCAGGCGATGCCCGCGCACGCGGCTGCTCAGGCTCACCTTATGTTTGGCGATGATGCCAAGCGCCTCGGTGAGCACGGCGACGTCGCCTGGTTCGTGGCTGCAGATCAGCTCGCGCGGCAGGCTGAACTGGCTTTGCGCATCGAGGTAGTAGCGTGCAATGAACGCGTGCAGCTGTTCCTCCGGCGTTTGTTCCAGGGTGAAGCGCGGGTAGAAATTGCGGCTGCCGAGCACGCGGCCGGAACGGATCAGCATCAGGTGCACGCACACCACGCCGGCACCCTCGCTCAGGGCCAGCACATCCACGTCGCCTTTTTCGCCTGCCACGTATTGGCGTTCCTGGATCAGGCGCAGATCCTTCAACTGATCGCGCAGCGCGGCCGCCTCTTCGTAGCGTTGCTGTTCCGCCAACGCTTCCATGCGCAACGCCAGTTCTTCGGTCACCTGCTGGTTGTGGCCTTCGATGAATAGCACGGAATGGCGTACGTCCTCGGCATAATCTGCGGGCGTGGTCAGGTTGACGCAGGGACCGGAGCAGCGCTTGATCTGGTATTGCAGGCAGGGGCGCGTGCGATTGCGGAAAAACGCCTCCTCGCACTGGCGCACGCGGAATACCTTCTGCAGGATCGCCAACGATTCACGCACCGCGCTTGCGCTTGGATACGGGCCAAAATACAGCCCCGGCGCCTTCTGTGCGCCACGGTGCAGCGCCAGGCGCGGATAGGTGTCGTGCGAGGACAGGTAGATGTAGGGATAGCTTTTGTCGTCGCGCAATACGATGTTGTACGGCGGCCGCTTGTCCTTGATCAGGTTCTGTTCCAACAGCAACGCTTCGGTTTCGCTGTGGGTGAGCGTGGTTTCGATGCTGTGGATCTTGCCGACCAGCGCCAGGGTCTTGTTGTCCAGACCCTTGCCGCGAAAGTAATTGCTCAGGCGCTTCTTGAGATTCTTGGCCTTGCCGACGTACAGCGTTTCACCACTGGCATCGAGCATGCGATACACGCCCGGCCGGCCGCTGGCATGCTTGAGAAAGGTTTCGTGGTCGAAGCGTTCAGGGATGTTCATGCATACCGCCCGCCGGGTTGGCGCGTTTGCAGCCGCAACCACGGCGATTCAAATAGCGTTGACAGGGCTAGACTATACGCACTTCCGGCACCAGGCGAATGCCGAAGCGTTCCCATACCGATTGCTGGATGCGTTCCGACAGCGCCACCAGCGCGGCGCCGGTGGCCTTGCCGTGATTCACCAGCACCAGCGCATGATCGCGATGCACACCCACGTCGCCGTCGCGATAGCCTTTCCAGCCGCTGCGCTCGATCAGCCACGCCGCCGGCACCTTGACGTTGTCGCCTTCCGGCCAGCCGGGCAGATCCGGATATTCACTCTTGAGGGACGAGAACGCCGCGGCGCTGAGCTGCGGATTCCAGAAAAACGAACCGGCATTGCCCAACGCGGCTGGGTCGGGCAATTTGCTGCGGCGGATGGCGCACACGGCGTCGCTGACGCGCAGCGGCGTCAGTTCGTTTGCGGGCACCGCGGCAAGCGCCTCGCGCAATGCCGGATAGCTGAGATTCAACTGTGGCTTGCGCGAGAGACGCAGCCCCACCCGTACGATGAGGTACTGATCGCGTAAGCTCGTCTTGAATACGGAGCTGCGGTAGCCAAAGCCGCATTCTTCGCGGCTGAAGCGCCGCGCCGCGCCGCTGGCGACGTGGAGGGTATCCACGTGGGTGACGAACCGGCTCAGTTCGACACCATAGGCGCCGATGTTCTGCACCGGCGCCGCGCCCACGGTGCCGGGAATGAGCGAGAGATTTTCCAGGCCGTACCATTCCCGCGCCAGAGTGCCACGCACGAAATCGTGCCAGAGTTCGCCGCCGTTGACGGCTACCTCCACCCACTCGTCGCTTTCCTGTTCCACCTTGATGCCCTTGAGGTTGAACTCGACGACCAGGCCGGGGTAGTCCTGTCGGAAC
>DATMFX010000034.1:0-5679 GCA_035555995.1 Hyphomicrobiales bacterium
GCCCACAGCGCGGCGCTGTGCTGCGCGGGGTCGGGGCGCGCGGCGGGCTCGCTGCGCAGCCGGTAGTAATCGCGCAGGCCAAGCTGATCGATCCACTCGGCGGCGGCGCGGCATCCGTGGCAGCACACGGCATGTTCCACGCCGTCGATGCGCGCCAGGGGTGGCGCGGCGGGCAGCGGTTCGCCGCAGTGCCAGCAGCTCTCCCGCTTAGCGTTCATGGGGGGAATCCTCGTCGGTGGCGGGCGCCGCCAGCGGCACGTTGAACACCGCTTCCGCCGTGGGCACGGCGGGATCGGCATGGCGCTGCGCCACCACGATCAGCCACACGCAGCCCGCCAGGGAGGCGGCGAACAACACCACCCCCAGCCAGAGAATCGGCTGGCGGTACCAGCGGGCCGGGGACGGAGTTGGCGTGGTCATGGCTACCTGTCGTCGGGAGGCGGTGCGGAACCGGCGCTTTGGCGTGCGTACAGCCAGGCGCCGATCAGGCGGGCGTTCTGTTCACCCAACCGTTCGTTCCAGGCCGGCATCTGGCCGCTGCGCCCGTTGCGGATGGTGTGTTCGATGCTGGCCAGATCGTTGTCCTGCAGCCAGACGTCGTCGGTCAGGTTGGGTGCGCCGAGCAAGGGGTTGCCGGTGCCCGCGGGCGTGTGGCAGGCCGCGCAGAATGTCGTGAACGTGGTTTGCCCCGCCTCGGCCTGCGCCGCATCGTGCTCCAGGCCGGACAGGCTGCGCACGTAGTGGGCGGTGGCGGTCACGTCGGCCGAGGCAAGCGCGGCGCCGATCGGCGGCATGATGCCGTTGCGGCCGTTCAGGATGCTGGTCATCAACGCGGTTTCGTCATTGCCGTACAGCGCATCGGCATCGACCAGGTTTGGCGTGCCAAGCACGTGAATACCCTGAGCCTCGCGGCCATGGCAGGCGGAGCAGTTGTCGACGAACAGGCGCCCGCCCATGGTGGTGGCCTCCGCTTCCAGCGACAGCTGCTCCAGCGTCTGGCCCTCGAAGCGCTGCAGGTGTTCCTGCAGCTTGCCCAGGTTGGCGGCGCGATCACTGGCCAGCTCGCCGTGCGCGGTCCAGCCCAGCGTGCCCTTGAAGGCACCGAAGCCGGGGTAGAGCACCAGGTAGCCGAAGCCGATCACGAACATCGATGCCGAAAACAGCACCCACCACAGCGGCAGCTTGCGCATGCCTTCGCGCAGCACGCCGTGCGCCCAGATATGGCCGGTGGTGCCGTCGGGCAGCGTCGGAATCTCCACGCGCTGGCCCCAGAGGAACAGGAAGAAGGTAAGGCCCAGGTTGAACGTCACCAGAAACATGATCCATAACGACCAGAACGTGCTCATGGCGCCTCCTGCTCGTCTTCTTCCAGCGGCAGCCGCGCCAGCGCATCGAACTTGGGCAGATGCCGACGGTCCCACAGCCAGATCCAGGTGCTGATGAAGCACAGCATCATGATCACGATGATGACGCCGGTGATGTGGCCCCACAGTGGATTCATGGCGCTATCTCCTGTTCCTGCTCCTGCATGGCATCCGGCTGCGTACCGTTGGCCGACAGAGTGGTGCCCAGGCCCTGCAGGTAGGCCACCAGCGCATCCAGCGCGGTCTTGCCTTCCAGGGCCGCGGGCGCGGCGGCAAAATCGTCGTCGGTGTAGGGATCGCCAAGGCGCCGCAGCGTGCGCATGCGCGCCACGATATCGGTGGCGTCGATATTTTCCCGGGCCAACCACGGGTAGGCAGGCATGTTGGATTCGGGCACCAACTGGCGCGGATCGATCAGGTGCAGGCGCTGCCACTCGTCGGAGTATTTGCCGCCCACGCGCGCCAGATCCGGACCGGTGCGTTTGGAACCCCATTGATGCGGTCTATCGTACACCGATTCCTCGGCCACCGAATAATGGCCGTAGCGCTCGGTTTCGGCGCGCAGCGCACGGATCATCTGCGTGTGGCACAGGTAGCAGCCTTCGCGCACGTAGATGTCCTTGCCCGCCAGACGCAGCGCGTCGTAGGGCTTGACGTGTTCGGGCGGTGTCACTTCCTGCGCGCGCATGAACAGCGGCGTGATTTCGGCCAGCCCGCCAAGCGACAGCATGATCGCGATGCAGACGCCAAGCAGTCCGGCGTGTTTTTCTATGGTCTCGAAATAGTGGTATCCGCGCGCCATCGTACGTTCCTCCTCAACCTTGCGCCGGCAGCGGCGGTGGCATCTGCCGCGCTATCGGTTCGGGAATCGGCACCGGAATCGGCGTGATCAGGCGCTTGCGCGCATCCGACGCCGTGTGCCAAAGGTTCCAGGCCATCACCACCATGCCGCCCACGATCAAGAGACCGCCGGTGAAGCGGATCGCATAAAGCGGCTTGATCGCGATCAGGCTGTCGATGAAGGGATGGATCAGCGCGCCGTTGGCATCGGTGGCGCGCCACATCAAGCCTTCGGTAACGCCGGCGGTCCACATCGAGGCCACGTACAGCAGCAGGCCCGATACGTGCAGCCAGAAGTGCAGTTCCATGGCGCCGTGCGAATACATCGCCGGCTGCCCCAGCGCGCGCGGCGCCATGGCGTACAGCGAGCCGATGGTGATCATTGCCACCCAGCCGATAGAGCCGGAGTGTACGTGGGCGATGGTCCAGTCGGTGTAGTGCGACAGCGCGTTGACGCTCTTGATCGCCATCATCGAGCCTTCGAACGTGGAGGCGCCGTAGAACACCAGCGCGATCACCATGAACTTGGCGGCGGGATCGGTGCGCAGCTTGTGCCAGGATCCGTTGAAGGTGAGCAGGCCGTTGGCCGCCGAACCCCAACTCGGCATCAACAGCACCAGCGAGAACGCCATGCCCACTGACTGCACCCAGTCCGGCAGCGCGGTGTACATCAGGTGATGCGCGCCGGCCCACATGTAGACGGAAATCAGCGCCCAGAAATTGACGATGGAAAAGCGGTAGCTCCAAAGGGGTTGCTGCGCCTGGCGCGGCACGAAGTAGTACATCATCCCCAGGAAGCCGGCGGTGAGGAAGAACGCCACGGCGTTATGGCCGTACCACCACTGCACCATGGCGTCGACCACGCCGGAATAGATCGGGTAGGACTTGGTGAGCGAGACCGGCAGCACCAAGTTGTTGACGATGTGCAGCATGCCCACGGCGATGATGAAGGCGCCGTAATACCAGTTGGCCACATAGATGTGGCGGATGCGCCGCCGCGCCAGGGTGGCGAAAAACACCACGCCGAAGCTTACCCATACCACCGCGATGAGAATGTCGATGAACCATTCCGGCTCCGCGTATTCCTTGCTCTGGGTGATGCCGAACGGCATCGTCGCCATCGCCAGCACGCAGATCAGCTGCCAGCCCCAGAACGTGAAATTGGCCAGCCGTGGCATCGCCAGCCGCGTGTGGCCGGTGCGTTGCGCCACGTAATAGCAGGTGCCCATCAGCGCGCTGCCGCCGAACGCGAAGATCACCCCGAAGGTATGGTTGGGGCGCAGGCGGCTGAAGGTCAGCCAGGAAACGTCGAAATTCAGCGCGGGCCAGGCCAGCTGCGCCGCCACGAACACGCCGATCGACATGCCAACGATGCCCCATACCGCCGCCGCCAGCAGGAACAGGCGGACGACGTGGTCGTTGTAGGTTTCCGTCATTTGCATAGCACTCTCGCATTCTTCGCGCGCAGCGAAACCCTGCGTGGTCCCCTGGCGCAGGAAGATCCTGCGCCAGGGGCACGCTTCTTCCCCGAAACCCGGGGTTTGAAAATGAGATGGCCAGAAAAAATCGCCTGGAGCGATTTTTCGCGTCGCGCCAGCGACGTCCCGTAGGGTGGCCGCCACGGATGGCAGGCCACAAAAAACCGCCTGGCGCGATTTTTCGCGCTGCCTCAAGCAGCGTCCCCCGCAGGGGCGGCGGCCACGGATGGCGCGCCATAAAAAAGGCCAACAGCGAACTGATGACCTTGTTGTTTGGTGGAGGCGGGGGGAGTTGAACCCCCGTCCGTCAGTACTCTTCCGTTGGCTCTACATGTTTAGCGTCGTCTACTGTTTAGCCTGGGGCCGCCCGACGGGCAGGGTGCAACAGGCGAGTCCGGTTGATTTTGGTGGTTTGGCCCCGGACGGTCCGCGCCACGATCCCGTTCTATATGACGATTGCGATCACTGGTTTACGGGCATCCCGGTGGCAATCGCTCGCTGCGCCTAATTAGGCAGCGAGAGCGTACGTTTCGTCGTTGGCAACTAATTAAGTTGCATAGATTGATTTACGAGAGTCCATACCCTCTCGACATGCACCTCGGGCCTCATAACCGGCGTCGAATCCAAAACGCCCCCGAAATTGTCGACATCATACCACAATCGCGCAAGGAAATGGCTGGTTTGCCCCCGCCTGAGCTTGATGCCCGTCAAAGCAAATGGAGGCCGTTTCATGCAATGCAAGCGGATTATTCCTGCACCGGAAGGAGCGGCAGGCTGCCCAGGTTGTCGTACCCATCACGGAAATCATTCCGCCAGTCGGGATAATCGACAATTTTGATCCATAGGCTCTGGGTGCCGCCCCGCGCTTCAGGCCGACCCGTGATCACCCCCTCCCAGAACTGAAATTCCAATAATGCCCATCAAGGAGTTTTTGATGAAACTGCAGTTATCCGTGGCAATCGCCGCGCTGAGCATGTTGCCTTTGTCCGCATGGGCCGCAGGCAAGGTGGTACTGGATGTAGGATCGCCCGGCACCGACGAACAGGGCTCGATGGAGTTCGAGTTCGACGGCAGCCGCATGCGCATGAACCTGCCTGCTTCCGCCGGAGCACAAACCTACATGATCCTGCGTGACGGCAAGGTCTATACCGTGATGAGTCAAGGAGGCCAGCCCCTGGTGATGGACCTGAGCGCAGTGGGGCAGATGCTCGGTGACTCGATGGGGCAGAATCTCAACGTCGGCAGCGAAGCGAACGGCCTGTTCAGCCTGGAAGACACCGGACGCAGTGAAACGGTGGCCGGGATTCAGGGACGCGTCTACGTCGCTTCCTATACCGACAGCGATGGCCGGACGCAAACTGACGAGGTCGTCATCGGCAATCATCCCCAACTGCGGGAGTTCAGCCAAAGCATGGCGCTGTGGGGCCGTGCCGTAGCGGAAAGCTTCGGCGGCGCCTCTGCGGCGGGATCCAGCGACGAATCCATGCAATTGGTGCTCGGCCAGGGCGATGGCATTCTGCGGTTCGGCGACAGCTACCGCGTTTCCGCCGTGAGCAATGCCAGCATCATTTCCTCGCGCTTCGAACTTCCGGCCAACGCGCAGCAAATGCTGAACCTCGGAGGCCTTGTTCCCGGCCAGGACAATGAAACTGCCCCTGTCAATGAAGGAGGCCGATTAGGAGGCATTCTGGGCGGACTATTGGGCGGTCAGGCCGAGCGTCAGACGGACCGGCAACAGGAACGGGCGGAATCGCGTGCTGAACGCGAAGTCGATGGCGCGGTGGATCGTGCCTTCGATCGCGCACTGGACGGAATTTTCGGCCGTTGATGCCAGGCGCGCCGCACTAGAACCCGTCATCCCGCATCAGCACCACCAGGCTGTCGCGCCCCAGCCACAGGATGCGTTCGAACAGGAGGGTGGTCTGGAACAGGGCTTCCTGGACACGTGCGGGCATGCCGCGGTCGTCGGCCAGGAGACGTTTGCGGATATTTTCCAT
>DATMFX010000035.1:0-4807 GCA_035555995.1 Hyphomicrobiales bacterium
TGCATGCGGAGGTCGGCATCGACCTGACATCGCTGATCGATGTGGTGTTTCTGCTGCTGCTGTTTTTTGTCGTCACCACCACATTCATCCGCGACAGCAATCTCTTGATCAATCTGCCCGAAGCCGGTGGCGGCGTCAGCAACGACGAACCCCTGCGCATCGAAGTGCTGGTGGCGAGCGACGGCAGCTACTCGGTCAACGGCCAGGTGCTGGCGCAGGGCAACGTGCAGATGCTGATGCAGGCGGTGGCCGCCATCGCCGGCGGCGATACCGACCTGCCGGTGACCATCACCGCCGATGCCGAGGCGACGCACCAGAGCGTGGTCACCGCCATGGATGCGGTGGCGCAGCTTGGCATCAAGCGTCTCAACATCGCCACCCGCCGCCCGGATGAACGCTGACATGAGTACCGCTTCCACCAGCAGTTATGCATTGTACCGGCGCCTGCTGGGTTACCTGCGTCCGCTGTGGTTCCTGTTGTTGTTCGGCGTCGTGGGTTTCGGCCTGTACGGGTCGATGAATCTCTATTTCGGCAGGCTCGTCGGGGTGATGATCGACAGCATCCAGACAGGCACGGTGCTGGTCGACGATAACCGTCTGATCTTTCCCCTTACCCTGATCAAACTCGATGACGCCCGTCTGTTGTTCCCGGTGCTGTTGATGTTCATCGTGCTGCTGCGGGGGATTGGCGGCTTTCTCGGTTCGTATGGCATGGCGTCGCTGGCCTTCCGCATCATCCACCGCCTGCGCTGCCAGATTCTGGAACGACTGCTGACGCTGCCGGTGCAATATTACGATCGCAACAGCAGCGGCCACCTGATCTCGGCGGTCACCTTCAATGTTTCGCAGATTTCCGCCTCGGTGAGCGATGCCCTGGCGGTGCTGTTGCGCGAAGGCGCCACCATCGCCTTCATCGTCGGCGCGTTGTTGTATCTCAACTGGAAACTGACCCTGGTATTCGTTGCCATTACGCCGTTGATCGGCCTGGTGGTGGTGTATGCCTCCGGCAAGTTCCGCAAGCACAGCAAACGCATCCAGACCTCGATGGGCGATGTTACCCAGATCCTCAACGAAACCCTCAAGGGCCTGAAGGTCATCCGGGTATTCGGTGCCAACCGGCAGGTCGAAAAGCGCTTCACTGCAAGCAGCGACCTCAATACCCGGCAGAACCTCAAACTGGTCCTGACCGCGGCGATCAGCGCGCCGATCATCCAGTTCCTGGTGGCCTCGGCCCTGGCGTTTCTGCTGTGGCTGGCCATGTCGCCGGACGTTCTGGCCGACATGACGCCGGGGCAGTTCGTCGAATTCATCACCCTGGCCGGTATGCTGCTCAAGCCGGTACGCCAAACCTCGAAGACCAATTCCGACATCCAAAAGGGGCTGGCCGCGGCGGCAAGCATCTTCGAACTGCTGGATACGCCGCCTGAACCCGATCTCGGCACGCACCACGTCGACCGGGTGCAGGGCCGCATCGAGTTCCGCGATGTCAGCTTCAGCTACGGCGCCGCCGAGGATGCGGTGCTGCGTAGCGTCAGTTTTGCCTGCGAACCGGGGCGGACCGTGGCGATCGTGGGCCGTTCGGGTTCCGGCAAATCCACCTTGGTCAACCTGTTGCCGCGTTTCTATGAATTGCAGCAGGGGCAGATACTGCTCGATGGCGTGCCGCACAGCGACTACGCGCTCGACAACCTGCGCCACCACATCGCGCTGGTGAGCCAGCAGGTGGTGCTGTTCAACGGCAGCATCCGCGACAACGTGGCCCAGGGCGAACTCGCGGGCTGCGACGACGCCCGCATCCGCGCAGCGCTTGGGCACGCCAACGCGCTGGAATTCATCGACGCGCTGCCCGCCGGGCTCGATACCGTGGTGGGCGACGATGGCCTGCTGCTGTCCGGCGGCCAGCGCCAGCGTCTGGCCATCGCCCGCGCACTGCTCAAGGATGCGCCGGTGCTGATCCTGGACGAAGCCACTTCCGCGCTCGACACCGCCTCCGAACGCTACATCCAAAGCGCCCTGGAACGCCTGATGCAGGGGCGCACCACGCTGGTGATCGCCCATCGCCTCAGCACCATCGAAAACGCCGACCTGATCGTGGTGATGGATCAGGGCGCCATCGTGGAGCAGGGCAGCCACCAGAGCCTGCTGGCACGCGGCGGTGCCTACGCCCAACTGCACAGCATGCAGTTTGCCGAAGTCAGCGATGCTTGAACGCCTGAAAACGGGATTGCCGCGCGCCTGGTACAGCGGGGCACCGTGGCTGGCGCTATTGCTACCCCTGAGCTGGCTGTACGGCTGGCTGGCGGCAAGGCGCAGGCGGCGTCTCGCCGAAATCGCCTACCGCGCCACTGTGCCCGTGGTGGTGGTGGGCAACCTGACCGTGGGCGGCACCGGCAAAACGCCGCTCACCGCCGCATTGGCGCGCTATCTGCAGGAACAGGGCCGGCGGGTGGTGATCGTCAGCCGCGGCTACGGTGGCCAAAGCGCCAGCTATCCACTCGAAGTCGATTCCGCCACGCCGGTGGAGGATTGCGGCGACGAAGCCCTGCTGCTGGCGCTGCAGGTGGCCTGTCCCGTGGTGGTGGATCCGGTGCGTTCGCGCGCCGTGCTTTATGCCGAAACCCGCCATTTGCCCGACGTGATCCTGTGCGACGATGGCCTGCAGCATTATGCGCTGGCGCGTGACGTGGAAATCGCCGTGGTCGACGGCAGCCGCGGTTTCGGCAATGGCCGGTTGTTGCCGGCCGGTCCGCTGCGCGAAGGCCTCGAAAGATTGGCGGAAGTCGATTGCCTGGTGGTCAACGGCACCGCCACGGCACCGCTGCCGCCAAGTCCGGTACCCAGCTTCACCATGCAGCTCAAGACCATCGCGCTGCGAGCGCTCGCAAGCGGGCAACCCGTGCCGCTAGCCGTCTGGTGCCGCCAGCATGGCAAGGGGCCGTTCCACGCCGTGGCCGGCACCGGCAACCCGCAGCGCTTCTTCGCCAGCCTGAGGGCGCTTGGCTTTGCTATCATTGAGCACGCCTTCGCCGACCATCAGCGCTATCGTCCCGGCCAGCTGGATTTTGCCGATGGCCTGCCGGTGCTGATGACCGACAAGGATGCCGTCAAATACCTGCCCCATGCCGGCGGCAGGCATTGGTCCGTGCAGGTGGAGGTGGAACTGCCGGCGGCCTTCTTCGGCGCGATTGAAGCGCGGCTGCCCGCCCCAATATGAGCTGTCGAACCCAAGGAATCCCATGTTGGACAAAAAACTCCTCAGCATCCTGGTATGCCCGCTCTGCAAAAGCCCCCTGGTCTACGACCGCGAGGCCGGCGAGCTGTTGTGCTATCCCGATGGTCTGGCCTATCCGATCCGCGACGGCATCCCTGTGATGCTCGACACCGAGGCGCGCGTGCTGACCCAGGAAGAAAAGGACCGGCGCGGAAAACGCACGCCATGATCCAAAGCCCCGAACAGGACGGCTTCGTGGTGGTGATTCCGGCGCGCTATCAGTCCATGCGCCTGCCGGGCAAGCCGCTGCTGGATATCGCCGGCCAGCCGATGCTGCTGCACGTGGTGGAACGCGCCCGGCAGAGCCGCGCCAGTCTGGTGGTGGTGGCCACCGACGACGAACGCATTGCGGAAGTATGTATCGAGGCGGACGTGCGCGTGTGCATGACCGACCCCGGCCACAACTCCGGCACCGACCGCATCAGCGAGGTGGCCGCGCGACTGGCGCTGCCAGAACACACCATCGTGGTCAACGTGCAGGGCGACGAGCCCTTGATTCCGCCCGCCGTGATCGACCAGGTGGCCACCAACCTGGCCACGCGTCCCAACTTCGGCATCTGTACGCTGTACACGCCGGTGCAGGACGAAACCGAGTTCCATAACCCGAACGCGGTAAAGCTGGCCTGCGACGACGCCGGCAGGGTGCTGTACTTTTCCCGCGCGCCGATTCCCTGGCCGCGCGAGGGAATCGATGCCAACACGCTGGCGCTGGCAAAACGCCACATCGGGCTTTACGCCTACCGGGTGGAAGTGCTGCGGCAATTCGTGGCCTGGGCGCCTGCGCCACTCGAACAATGCGAAAGACTGGAGCAATTGCGCGCCATGGCGCACGGCGTGGCGATTCATGCCGAAGCCTGCTGTGCCGCCGTGCCGGCGGGCGTGGATACCGAAGAGGACCTCGCCACGGTGCGCGCGCTGCTTGAAAACGGAACGTTCCATGACTGAAGTCCACAAACCGATCCGGGTGCTGATGGTGTGCCTGGGCAACATCTGTCGCTCCCCCACCGCCGAAGCCGCGCTGCGCCACCGTGTGGAACAGGCGGGCCTGGAGGCATTGATAGAAATCGATTCCGCCGGCACCTCCGACTGGCACCAGGGACAGCAGCCCGACACGCGCTCCATAGTGCATGCGGGGAAACGCCGCTACGACCTCAGTGGCCTGCGCGCGCGCCGCATCACGCCGGAAGACTTTGCCGATTTCGACTACGTGCTGGCCATGGATGCGCAGAACCTCAAGGATCTCGAAGCGCAATGCCCCGAACCATTGCGGCACAAGCTGGCCTTGTACCTGGAAGAGGGCGTGGCGGGTTATCGCGAAGTGCCCGACCCGTACCAGGGCGGGGCCGAGGATTTCGAACTGGTGCTGGACCTGTGCGAAACCGCCAGTGAAAAGTTGCTGGCACGGCTGCGCAAGACGCATTTCACGGATCGTGCCGATGACTGAACTCGAGGTGCGGGAGGCGGTGGAGCTGTGCCACCTCAACACCTTCCGCGTGGCGGCCAGGGCGCGCTATTTCACCGAAATCACCGACGCTG
>DATMFX010000036.1:0-8603 GCA_035555995.1 Hyphomicrobiales bacterium
GATCATGAAAGTGCTCGACCGCACCGACCCGGTTCCCGGGCAGGACATCGTGCTCAATCTCGACAGCAAGCTGCAGAAAGCCGCGATGGATGCGCTCGGCGATTTCCGCGGGGGCATCGTGGCGCTGGACCCCACCACCGGCGGTGTGCTGGCCATGGTCAGCAAACCTTCGTTCGACCCCAACCTGTTCGTCGGCGGCATCAGCAAGGCCGACTATGACAAGCTCAATGACCGCGTGCGGACGCCGCTGTTCAATCGTGCGCTGGCGCGTTATTCCCCCGGCTCCACCATCAAGCCGTTCATCGGGCTCGGCGCGCTCGACACGGGTATCCGCACGCGCGACTACAAGGTGCGCGATCCGGGCCATTTCCATATCGATGGCAGCAGCCACGTCTACCATGACTGGACCTGGTGGGTGAATCGCAGCGGCCATGATCTGGTGACGTTGGACAAGGCCATCTACCAGAGCTGCGACGTCTACTTCTTCGATCTGGCCACCGACATGAGCATCGACACGATGCACGACTTCCTGGACCAGTTCGGCTTTGGCCGCAACACCAGCGTCGACATGCCGCAGGCAAGCAGCGGCACGCTGCCGAGCCGGCAGTGGAAACTGGAAACCATGGGTAAGCCCTGGTATCCGGGCGAAACGCTCAATTCCTCGATCGGGCAGGGCTACACCGAAGCCACGCCGCTGCAACTCGCCACCGCCACCATGCTGATCGCCAACCACGGCAAATGGCGCGACCCGGCGCTGCTCAAGCGCATCGGGGTCAAAGGCCCCGACATCGCGCGCCACAGCAAGAACCCGGACATCCTGCTGAAGAATCCCGACGACTGGCGCTTCATGGGCGAAGCCATGGCCGACGTGATTCACAAGGGCAATGGCGGCTACCGCAACAACGGCACCGCCTATCCCTACGTGGTGAACATGGGCCCCATGCCATACCGTATGGCCGGCAAGTCGGGCACGGCGCAGGTGGTGGGCATGGCGGCGGATTTCGACAAGAGCGCGGACGTGATCGAGAAGCATCGCGACCATGCGCTGTTCATCGCCTTCGCCCCGGTGGAGGATCCGAAGATCGCGGTGGCCGTATTCGTCGAGCATGGGCAGAGCGGCAGCAGCCTGGGCGGCCCCATTGCCCGCAAGATCATCGATGCCTATCTGATGGAGGGCGACCAGATCAAACCGGAGTTCCTGCCCACCACCGCCCCTTCCTATATTTCCTCGGCCAATCCCTGACATCACGGTGGCGCTGATTCTGGATTTTTCACGACAAGGCAGCAGCGTAGGGGCAGGGCTGGGGCGCAAGCGCAGCATCTGGAGCCGCCTGCACGTGGACCTGCCGCTGTTGTGCGTGCTGGTGGTGGTGCTCGGCTTCGGCCTCTTGGTGCTGTACAGCGCCACCGACGGCAGCGTCACCGAACTGCGCCGGCAGGCGGTGTTCATCGGGCTGGCGTTCGTGGTGATGCTGGTGGTGGCCCAGATTCAGCTGCGGTGGTTCAGATTGGCGGCGCCCTGGCTGTTCCTCGGCGGCGTGGGGCTGCTGGTGCTGGTACTGCTGATGGGTGACATCGCCAAGGGCGCCCAGCGCTGGCTGGATTTCCCCGGCCTGCCGCGTTTCCAACCGGCCGAGATCATGAAAACCGTGGTGCCGCTCACCGTGGCGGCGTTTCTGTCGCGCTATTCGCTGCCGCCGCGCTTCTGGCAGATCGCGGTGGCGCTGCTGGTGATCATCGTGCCCGCGGCCCTCACCGCCATGCAGCCTGACCTGGGCACGGCGCTGTTGATCGTGGGGTCGGGACTGTTCGTGATTCTGCTGGCCGGCATCCGCTGGAAGCATGTGTTCTCCGCGGTGATGCTGGGCCTGTTGGCCATACCGGCCCTGTGGGTGTTCTACCTGCAGGATTACCAGAAGCAGCGCATCCATACCTTCCTCGATCCGGAGAGCGAACCGCTCGGCGCCGGCTGGAACATCATTCAATCGAAAACCGCGATCGGCGCCGGCGGGCTGTACGGCAAGGGCTGGCTCAACGGCGTGCAGTCGCGGCTGGATTTTCTGCCCGAGGGGCAGACCGACTTCATCGTGGCGGTGCTGGCCGAGGAGTTCGGCCTGATAGGCGTGTTGTTCCTGCTGACGCTGTACCTGGCGATCATCGGCCGCTGCCTGTACATCGGCGCCATGGCGCAGGATACCTTCAGCCGCTTGCTGGCGGGCAGCCTGGCGCTGACCTTCTTCGTGTACGTATTCGTCAACATCGGCATGGTGTCGGGCATTCTGCCGGTGGTGGGGGTGCCGCTGCCGCTGGTGAGCCTGGGCGGAACCTCCATCGTGAGCCTGATGCTCGGCTTCGGCATTTTGATGTCCATCCATACCCATAAATCCAAGCTAGCGATCTATTGAGCCATGAGCGCCGCCAACCTCATCGACTGTGAACACGCCCTGCGCCGGATCGGACCGCGCGCTCTGACATGGCTGCTGGTGCTGCTGCTCGGCGCCTGCGCCTCCGCGCCCCAGCGCGCCAGCACCCCGCAAACCAATAGCGGCCGCTATCAGATGGCGCAGGATTCCGGGGCATTGGAATATCTGGATCTGTCGCGGGTGAACGACGTGGTGCCACGGCCGGAGCTGCGCACGGCGGCCGGCAACAAGAGCCCCTACAGCGTCAATGGCCGCACCTACCACGTGCTGCGGGATGAATCCGGTTATTCGGAAACCGGCCTGGCCTCCTGGTACGGCCGCAAGTTCCACGGCCATCTCACCTCCAATGGCGAGGTCTATGACATGTTCCAGGTGTCGGCCGCGCATACTTCGCTGCCGATTCCAAGCTACGTGCGCGTCACCAACCTCGACAACGGCAAGAGCATCCTGGCGCGGGTGAACGACCGCGGGCCGTTCCACCAGGGGCGCGTCATCGACATGTCCTATGCCGGCGCGGTGCTGCTTGGCTATGCCGACCGTGGTACGGCCCGGGTACGGGTGGAAGCGGTGCTGCCCGGGCGCGACGCCCTGCCGGCGCCGATACCGACGCCCGCACCAGCGGTGGCCGTGGCGCCCGTGATAGCGGACAATACGGTCGAAGCGCTCGCCAATGAACGGGCCAGGATCGAACAGGGCGAGGGGCAGGAATATCTGCAGGTGGGCGCGTTCGCCAATCTGGACAGCGCCCAGGGCCTGGTGGCGCGCATGCAAGGCATGACGCCGCTGGAGGTCTTCATTCACACCGACACCGCGAGCAATGGCACGGTACTGCACAAGGTGAGGGTTGGCCCCTTGCTGGACGAAGCGCAGGCCAACCAATTGGTCGACAACGTTAAATCCGCCCGCCTGGGTACCCCGTTCCGGGTACGCATCTAGGGTGCCAGGAACTATGAGAGTCTGACATGATGCAAACGACCCCATCCCCTTTCAGGCACGGCCTGCTGCTCTTGGCGCTGGCGGCGCAACTGTTTGCCGGCCCCATTGCGCTGGCGCAGGACGACGCCGCCCTGCCGCAGGTGGTGCCGCGCGCGCCGCAGATCAACGCCACCAGCTACATTCTGATAGACGCCGCCACCGGCGAAGTACTGGTGGAGGAAAACGCCGACACGGCGTTGCCGCCCGCCAGCCTCACCAAGATCATGACCACCTACGTGGCCGACAACGAACTGGCCGCGGGCAACATTTCGCTCGATGACGAAGTGTTCGTCAGCGTCAAGGCCTGGCAGGCGGAAGGGTCCAAGATGTTCATCCAGGAAGGCACCAAGGTGCGCCTGGAAGACATCCTGCGCGGCATCATCATCCAGTCTGGCAATGATTCCAGCATCGCGCTGGCCGAGCATATCGCCGGCAGCGAAGACGCCTTTGCCGACATGATGAACCAGCACGCGCAGCTGCTGGGCATGACCAGCACCCACTTCGTCAATGCTTCGGGATTGCCCGATCCCAGCCACCTGGCTTCGGCGCGCGACCTGGCGCTGCTGGCGCGGGCGGTGATCACCCGTTTCCCCGATGCGTACAAGATGTACAGCGAGCGCGAATTCACCTACAACAACATCCGGCAGCCGAACCGCAACACGCTGCTGTTCAACGACCGCAACGTGGACGGCATGAAAACCGGCCACACCGACGAAGCCGGCTACTGCCTGGTGGCCTCGGCGGTGCGTGACGACATGCGTCTGATCACGGTGGTGATGGGCACCGATTCCACCAACGCCCGCGCGCAGGAAACCCAGAAGCTGCTCACCTATGGCTTCCGCTTCTTCGAAACCCACCAGATTTTCGGCGGCAATGCAGTGCTTGGCTCCGCCAGAATCTGGTCGGGTAAATCCGATACCGTGGACGTGGGCGTGGTCGAGCCGCTGGAGCGCACCATCCAGCGCGGCCAGGCCGGCAATCTGGTTACCGAAGTGACGGTCGACGAAGGCATCAAGGCGCCGATCAGCGCCGGTCAGGTGATGGGCAGCGTGAAGGTGAGCCTTGGCGATCAGGTGTATTACGAGGGCCCGGTGGTGGCCATGCAGGACGTCGAGCGCGGCGGACTCTTCAAGCGCCTGATGGACTGGCTGCACCTGTTCTTCCTGTCGCTGTTCAGCAGCTGAGCGCGCTGATGAGCGAGCCCGAAGCGCCGCGCCTGGAATACCCCTGCGACTACCCGATCAAGGTCGTGGGGCTCAACGCGCCGGATTTCACCCACATGGTGGTGGAGATCGTGCGCCGCCACGACGCCGGCTTCGATGCCGCCCGCGTGGCACTGCGCGCCAGCAGCAACGATAAATACCTTTCCGTTACCGTCGTCATCACGGCCACCGGCCCGGAGCAGATCGCCGCGCTGTTTGCCGACCTCAAGGCCAGCGGCCGCGTACAAATGGTGCTTTAGGGCACCTCACCTTGGAGTTCGTGCGTGTCCGCATCCGGCTGCGCTGTGCGTTTTCTCGGTATTCGACCCTATCGCCAGGTGTGGGACGCCATGGCGGCCTTCACCGCCGCGCGGGATGAAGACACTCCCGATGAACTGTGGGTGCTGGAACACGAGCCGGTGTTCACCCAGGGGCAGACCGGCAAGCCCGAACACGTGCTCGACGCCCACGGCATCGAGGTGGTGCAAAGCGACCGCGGTGGGCAGGTGACCTACCACGCCCCCGGCCAATTGATCGTGTATTTCCTGCTGAACGTGCGCCGCCGCGGCTATGGCGTGCGCGCGCTGGTGGACTTGATCGAGCGTTCGCTGTTGCGGCTGCTGGCCGAATTCGGCATCGCGGGAACGTTGCGTCCCGGTGCGCCTGGCGTGTACGTGGGCGACGCCAAGATCGCTGCGCTGGGCCTGCGCATCCGCCGCGGCTGCTCGATGCATGGCCTCAGCCTGAACGTCGATCTGGATCTGGCACCTTTCACCTGGATCAATTCCTGCGGCTATCCCGGCTTGGCCGCCACGTCGCTGCGCCAATTGCTGCCCGATGCGCCGCCTACATTGCTCGAGGACACGCGCGCGCGGCTGGTGGCGATCCTGCAAAAGGAGTTGCAAGAGGCGTTGCAGGCGGAATCGGTGCGGAAAGCGTAGACCCGAGGGCAGGGCCGCCCCCAGGCTCTGCTATAATCCCGTGGCTCTTGAATCGCAGCGAGTACCGCAATGTCCGAAGTCCAGTCAGTCGAGCCTTCCCAGGTGAAGGTAGTGCAGGGTGAGAAGCTGCGCGGCGCCGACAAGGTGGCGCGCATTCCCGTCAAGGTGATCCCCACGGTGGAACTGCCGCGCAAGCCGGACTGGATCCGCGCACGGCTCGGCAACAGCGAAAAAGTGGAGCGCATCAAGCAGATACTGCGCCGGCACAAGCTGAGTTCGGTGTGCGAGGAAGCCTCCTGCCCCAATATCGGCGAATGCTTCAGCGGCGGCACCGCCACCTTCATGATCATGGGCGACATCTGCACCCGCCGCTGTCCGTTCTGCGACGTGGCGCATGGCCGCCCGAACGCACTGATGGAAAACGAACCGCGTGAACTGGCCGAGGCGATCCAGGAACTGGGGCTGCGCTACGTGGTGGTCACTTCGGTGGATCGCGACGACCTGCTCGACGGCGGCGCCGAACACTTCGCCCGCTGCATCAGCGAAACCCGCCGGCTCAACCCCGGCATCAAGGTGGAAGTGCTGGTGCCCGATTTCCGCGGTCGCGGCGACATCGCCCTGAACATCCTCACCGCCACCCGCCCGGACGTGTTCAACCACAACCTCGAAACCGTGCCTTCGCTGTACCGCAAGGTGCGGCCGGGTTCCGATTATCAATGGTCGCTGAACCTGCTCAAGCAGTACAAGGCCATGGCGCCCGACGTGCTCACCAAGTCGGGCATCATGGTGGGCGTGGGCGAAACCCGGGAAGAGGTGTTGCAGGTGCTCGAGGACATGCATGCCCACGACATCGACATGGTCACGATCGGCCAGTACCTGCAGCCGAGCCGCAACCACCTGCCGGTGGAGCGCTTCGTGCACCCGGATGAATTCGCGGAGTATGCGCGCATCGGCATGGCCATGGGTTTTCACCATGTGGCGAGCGGCCCGATGGTGCGTTCCTCATATCACGCCGACCAGCAGTCGCGGATCTGAAAAACGCAGCGCCAGATCGCCCAGTTCGTCCCATTCGTCCAGCGCCAGCACGCCCTTGACGCTTTGGTCGATACGGCGCGCGCGTTCCAATAAGGCCAACAGACTGCTTTGCCGGTGCGCCTTGAGCGCACGGCTGACCAGCTGCGTGCGATTGCTCCATACGCGGTGCGCCTGCAGCACGGCGGGTAGCGGTTGCCCGCGTTCCAGATCGGCTTGCATCGCCGCCAGCGCACGGATTTCCCTACACAGCAGATTGAGGATGGCAAGGGGTTGCTCGCCTTCGCCACGCAGGTGCGACAGGATTTTCAGCGCGCGCGTGCCGTTGCCGCCAAGGCAGCTGTCCACCAGGGCATAGGCGCTGAAGCGGGCGTTGTCCGCCACGCTCTGCTGCACCTGCTCCGCATCGAGCCGTGTGGTATTGAGCAGCATGTGCAGCTTTTCCACTTCCTGCGCCGCCGCCAGCAGATTGCCTTCCACCCGCGCCGCCAGCAGTTGCAGCGCCTCGCGTTCGGCATCGATGCCGCGCTCCGCCAGGCGCTGGCCGATCCAGGCGGGCAGCTGTTGCTCGCTTATCGGCCACAACAGGCAGAACACGCCCGCGCTTTCCAGCGCCTTGAACCATTTAGTGCTCTGGCTGGCCTTGTCCACGCGGCCGCTGCTGAGCAGCAACAGATTGTCGGGATTGGGATGTTCGAGATACTGCCCGAGCGCCGTGCGCGCTGCCTCGTCCACCTTGTTGGCGGGCAGCCGCACTTCGATGAGCTTGCGTTCGGCGAACAGCGACAGCGCGTTGCCCGCGCCCAGCAACCGATTCCAGTCGAAGCCGGCGCCGGCCTCCAGCACCTCGCGTTCGCTGAAGCCTTGTTCCGTGGCGAGCTTGCGCACGGCGTCGCACGCTTCCTGCAACAGCAGGGGTTCGTCGCCGCTCAGCCATACCAGCGGCGGCAGCTGCCGCCGCAGCGTGGTGATGAGCTGTTCTGACTTGATCTGCATGCCTTTTCCTCGCGAACGGCAATGCTACCATGCGGCGGTGACGGGTGCGCCGACTTGAGTTGTGGCGCAATTGCTCTATACTGCGCGCCCCCCTTTCCTCCAGAATTCCCGCACATGAGCACCCCCGCCACCTTCAGCGACTTGTCGCTGAGCGCTTCCGTATTACAGGCCTTGGAGAAGGTCGGGTACGAAAAACCTTCGCCGATCCAGGCCAAGACCATCCCCTTGCTGCTGCAGGGCCGCGACGTGATCGGCCAGGCACAGACCGGCACCGGCAAGACCGCCGCCTTCGCGCTGCCGCTGTTGAGCACGCTCGACGTGTCGCGCACGCTGCCGCAGGCACTGGTGCTCACCCCCACGCGCGAGCTTGCCATCCAGGTGGCGGAAGCGTTTCAAAGCTACGCGGCATTCACGCCGGGCTTTCAGGTGCTGCCTATCTATGGCGGCCAGGATTTTCGGCCACAGCTGCAGGGCCTGCGCCGCGGCTGCCAGGTGGTGGTGGGCACGCCCGGCCGTGTCATGGATCACATGCGCCGCGGCAGCCTGGATCTGAGCGGCCTACGTACCCTGGTGCTGGACGAAGCCGACGAAATGCTGCGCATGGGCTTCATCGATGATGTGGAATGGATTTTGGAACAGACGCCAGCCGAGCGGCAGATTGCGCTGTTTTCCGCCACCATGCCGCCCGCCATCCGCAAGATCGCCAGCCAGCATCTGCGCGAGCCCGAGCACGTTACCATCGAAGTGAAGACGGTATCGGCCGACACCATCCGCCAGCGCTACTGGCCGGTGCGCGGCACCAACAAGCTGGACGCGCTCACCCGCATACTCGAAGCCGAAACCTTCAGTGCCATGATCATCTTCGTGCGCACCAAGACGCTGACTGTGGAACTATCGGACAAATTGGCCGCGCGCGGCTTCGCCAGCTCGCCGCTCAACGGCGACATGTCGCAGCAGTTGCGTGAAGCCACCATCGACAAGCTGCGCAAGGGCCGGCTCGACATCCTGGTGGCCACCGACGTGGCCGCGCGCGG
>DATMFX010000037.1:0-7840 GCA_035555995.1 Hyphomicrobiales bacterium
GAATACCAGCGAAAGCGCGCGCGAGGCGCGCAATTTACCCAGGCGCGGTTCGGGAATGCCGAATCGTCCCGTGCGCAGGCGTGCGCCCGGCCGCCATTCGCGAAAGGTGAGGCGGGGTTTGCCGAAATCGCTCATCACCGGCAGAAAGCAGCGCTTGCCGCGGCGCCAGGCGGCGCGTGCCAGCGGCAGGGTGTCGATTTCGCCGTCGCGCGCCAGGGTAAAGGCAATGGTGCGGCTGAAGCGGAACAGGGGGCTGACCACCAGGCGCCGGTACAGGCGCTGTGCGGCAAGGCGCTGTTGACGTGGGCCGAGGTTGCGACGACAGCGGCGCAGCTCGCGCCTCAGCGCCTGCTTGCGTGCCTGGATATCGGAGATCGTGCTGGACAAGGTGCGTCAGTCTACCGGATGCCGGCAAACATGCTGGCGTCCCTTGTTGTTACGTATTGCAAAGAACAAAGAGGGCCCCGGAATACCGCTGCTGGACTTGTCCTGAACCGTAAGGTTCAGGTGGTGGCCAGTCCGGCGCTTAAGGCTTTCCGACGAGCGGACATGCACACGGCGCCATTGGGCAAAGCCTCCGGGTTGGGTATATCGGCTCAAGAACACATCCGGCTGGCGAATATCCCAGGGGTCCGCATTATAACCATAGCGGCCATTGGATCGGAATCATCGCAAGGGGGTGCAGCCGCGCAGGCGGGGCTAAATTTCGATTTGCCGGCTGGCTTGCAGCACAGCATCGATCTTGCCTTCCAGTAGCTTGAGTTCGCGCTGATTGTCGTTTTCGGTGGAGTTGCTCTGCTGGTCCAGCTTGAGCAGTTGATGGGCGATGTTGAGCGCGGCAAGCACCGCGATCTTCTCGTAGCCGAGCGACGAGCCACGGCTGCGCACCTGCTCCATCTGCTTGTCCAGGTAGCGCGCGGATTTGCGCAGCGCTTCCTCTTCGTCGGCGGGGCAGCTGATCTGGTATTCGCGGCCGAAGATGATGATGGACACGGAACGGGCGGCGGAGGACATCAGGCTTGTTCTCCCTCGAGTGCTTTGAGGCGGCGCAACACCTTCTCCAGGCGGACCCGCGCCAGCTGGTTCTTGCTGAGCAGCGCATTGCGTTCATGCAGCCAGTTGTTCTCGCGGTCGCGCAGCAGCTGGTTTTCCTTTTTCATGTCGCTGCACAGCTTGATCAGCTCGTCCACCTTGCTTTCAAGGCTATTGAAACTGCTGTTGCTCATGGATGCGCGTCACCGGAAAAAACAGGGCCGGGCAACTATATAGCCCTCTTGGCGGCAGGGTCAACAAGTGGTTGATTCACGGATATTTTTCTCTGGGATTGTGCTGCCCCGCGCACAAAATGCGGCATTGGGCGGTGGCGGGAAGCCGCTGGAACGTAGTGGTATCATGTCCGACGATTGTTTTGATGACGAGCCAACCATGCAAGCCGACTACACCCTGACCGCCCAACTGCTGGCCGATTCGCTGCCCGGTGTTTCGCCGGCGGAGCTGCACGGCCTGCTCACCGGCCAGCTGTGCAGCGGCGTGGTGCATCCGGATCCGGAAGATCTCGGCGAACTGCTGGAACATGAACTGTTGCCCGTGGTGCGCAAGCTGCTCCAGCGTCTAGGTGAAGAAGCCAATGTGCAGCTTGGCGGGCTGGACTACGGCTTCCAGCCGCTGTTGCCGAACGACGAAGCGCTGCTGCCGAAGCGGGTGCACGCGCTCGGGCTGTGGTGCGAAAACTTCACCACCGGTTTTGCCGCCGGCTATCTGCGGCCGGAATCCAACCTGAGCAAGGAAGCGCGGGAAATCCTGCGCGATTTCGGCGAGCTGGCAGGCCTGGCGGACAGCGAAGCGGCAGTGGATGAGCAGGACGAAGAGGATTTCATGGAACTGGTGGAATATGTGCGCATGGCCGCCATCACGCTTTACCAGCAGCTGGTGGGCACGCGTCTGCCGCCGGCCGAACCGGACCAGGAACCGCCGCCGCTGCTGCATTGACCGGTTTCCCAACGCCAACCCTTTCTTCATTGAACCCACGGGCCAAGTCTTCATGTCTATCACGCCGAAAGAATTCCAACAGCGCCGCCAGGAACTGATGAACCAGATGGGCCCCGGCAGCATCGCCATCGTCAACGCTGCCAACGCGGTGCTGCGCAACGGCGACAGCGAGTTCCGCTACCGCCAGAGCAGCGACCTGTACTATCTCACCGGCTTTACCGAGGCGCAGAGCGTGCTGGTGCTGGTGCCGGGGCGCGAGCAGGGCCAGTGCCTGCTGTTCTGCCAGGAAAAGGATCCGCTCAAGGAATTGTGGAACGGCAAGTTGCTCGGCCCCGAGGCGGCGATTGCCGAGTTGGGCATGGACGACGCCTTTCCGATCAGCGACATCGACGACATCCTGCCCGGCCTCATCGAGGGCCGCGAGCGGGTGTACTACGCCATGGGCAAGGACGAGCAGTTCGATCATCGCGTCATGGAATGGGTGAAGGTGGTGCGGCGCCAGGTACGCAGCGGCGCGCAGTCGCCGGGCGAGTTCCAGATGCTGGACCACCTGCTGCACGAAATGCGCCTGATCAAGTCCAAGGCGGAAATCGACCTGATGCGCGAATCCGGGCAGATCGCCGTGCGCGCCCACAAGCGTGCCATGCAGGTTACCCAACCCGGCCTGTACGAATACGAGGTGGAAGCGGAATTCATGCATGAATTCTTCCGCGCCGGCTGCCGCGCGCCGGCCTATACCTCGATCGTGGCCGGCGGCGCCAACGCCTGCATCCTGCATTACGTCGACAACGACCAGAAGCTCGACGACGGCGACCTGCTGCTGATCGACGCCGGTTGCGAATTCGAACACTACGCCTCGGACATCACCCGCACCTTCCCGGTGAACGGCAGGTTCAGTCCCGAGCAGAAAGCCATCTATGAACTGGTGCTCAAGGCGCAATTGGCCGCGATCGAACAGGTGAAGCCGGGCAAGGCCTGGAACGAACCGCACGACACCACGGTGCAGGTGCTCACCGAAGGACTGGTGGCACTGGGCCTGTTGCAGGGCAACGTGGACGAGCTGATCAAGCAGGGCGCCTACCGGGATTTCTACATGCACCGCGCCGGCCACTGGCTGGGCATGGACGTACACGACGTGGGCGACTACAAGATCGACGGCCGCTGGCGCGAACTGGAACCGGGCATGGTGCTCACGGTGGAGCCGGGTCTGTACATCAGCCCCGACAATACCAAGGTGGAGGCGCGCTGGCGCGGCATCGGCGTGCGCATCGAGGATGATGTGGCCGTCACCCGCAATGGTTATGAAGTGCTCACCGCCGGCCTGCCCAAGACCGTGGCGGAAATCGAAAGCTTCATGGCGTCCTGAACGCAACAGACACTCCAGTGACGGCAACCAATGACAAGCCGAACCCGCCGGGTGCCACAGTGGCAACAGTGAGCGACAAGCTGAGCGCGGCGGGTGCGGGAGTAGCGGCGACGAACGATGCGCTCTACGACGTGATCGTGATCGGCGCCGGCATGGTGGGCGCCAGCCTGGCCTGCGCGCTCACGCGCCCGGCAAGCGCACAGCAGGCGGTGCCCAGGGTGCTGCTGCTGGAAGCCGCGCCGATTTCCCTGCAAGGGGCGCCGCAGCAACCCGGCTTCGATAGCCGCAGCACGGTGCTGTCCGCCTCCAGCGTCGACGCCTTGCAGAACCTGGCGCTGTGGCCTGCGCTTCAGGGCGATGCCGAACCCATCAGCACCATCGTGGTATCCGACCAGGGCCGCTTCGGCACGGTACGGCTCACGGCCGCTGAAGCCGGCGTGGCCGCGCTTGGCCACGTGGTGGAAAACGGCGCGCTTGGCCGTGCCTTCAACAGCGCGCTGTTGCAGGCGGATACGTTTGCGCTGCAAAGCGGCGTGCGTGTGCAGCGGCTGCAACCCATCCCCGGCGGCATGCGCGTGTTGCTGGAAGACGGCACCGCCTTGCAGGCCGCGCTGGTGGTGTTGGCCGAAGGTGGACGCTCGGCGCTTGCGGCACAGCTTGGCATCGTGCAGCAGGAGCGCCCCTATGGCCAGAGCGCGGTGATCTCCAACATCGCCTGCGAACGGCCGCACGCCGGATACGCCTGGGAACGTTTTACGCCAAAGGGGCCGCTGGCGCTGTTGCCGCTGCCGGACCACGCCGGCGAACACCGCTGCGCGCTGATCTGGACGCATCCCGCCGCCAAAGCCGAGGCGGTGCTGGCCTTGCTGGAAAACGAGTTTCTTGCACGCCTGCAACGGGAATTCGGCGCCGGTCTTGGCGCGCTGCGCAAGGCAGGACGCCGCGCGCTGTTTCCGTTGGCGCTGAGCGTGGCCACCGAGCAGGTGCGCCCCGCGCTGGTATTGCTTGGCAACGCGGCACACACGCTGCATCCGGTGGCGGGGCAGGGCTTCAACCTGGCGCTGCGCGATGCGGTGGCGCTGGCGCGGCATTGCCGCCTGGCCCTGGCGGCGGGCGAATCGCCCGGCGCGATGCACTGGCTGCGGCGCTACCAGCAGGCGGTCACGCCGGATCAAAAACTCACCATCGATTTCAGCCATCACATGACGCGGCTGTTTGCCTCGCCAAACCCCGGCGCCGCGCTGGCGCGCCAGGGCGGCATGTTGAGCCTGGAACTATTCCCTCCGCTGCGCCACATTCTGGCGCGGCAGGCCATGGGCTATCGCCAGCGGCGGATGGCGCTGCAATGAACGACAGCGCGGCGCAGATGCTGGCGCTGGAATTGTTGCTGTTGCATGGCGATCATCACGCCGATCCCACCGGGTTGCAGGTACACCTGGCCGAGGATTTCGAGGAAATCTCGGCGAGCGGGCATCGCAGCGATCGCGCCGCGGTGCTGCAGTGGCTGCTGCGCAAGGATTCTGCCTGGCGCTGGGCACTGAGCGAGCTGCGCGTGCGCGAACTTTCCCCCACGCTGCGCCTGGTGCAGTACCACGCCCGCCAGGTGCTGCCCCCGCGCCCCGACAGCCGTGGCGCCTGGCACAGTTCGCTGTGGCGCAGGAATGCCGAGGGGCCGTGGCAGTTGTGTTTCCACCAGGCCACGCGTTTGCCCACCGCTTGACGCAATCTTCACAAACGCGCGCCGGCGCGTCTTAACCGTTTCTTCACTTTATCTTCGTGCAACTTTAACCAGGTGTTTATGTAACGCTAACCCCGTCCTCATAAAGTGCGCGCCCAAGCCGGGCTGATTCTTAACAATCGGCCCACCTCCTTGAAAAAGAGCATTGGGATGGCGCGCATGCACGGTATCGGTAAATTTTTTGTTAAGAACACGCTGGTGTTGGCCACGCTGGGATTCGGAGGTGGCGCCATGGCGGCCGACAAGGAACTGCTCGACATCCTGCTCGGCAACGGCGCGATCACCCAGGCGCAATACGACCATCTGCTGAGCCGCGATTCCCTGAGCGCGGCGGACCTGGCGCCGCCGGCCGCCCAGGCGAATCAAACGCAGGCACCGGCCACCACCCGACTGGAAGCCCTGGAGCAGCGCGTGGAACGCAACGAAGCCGCCGTGGCGCAAGCGGCGCAGAGCGCCGGCGCCAGCCGCTGGACCGACAGCTTCCGCATCCGCGGCTACCTGCAAACCCGTTACACCGCCATGCTCGATGGCGACAAGGGCATCAATCTCTGGTCGGACCGCTCGGTGGGCGACGCCGACTCGCTCGGCAACGCCGACAAGAACCTGCTGATCCGTCGTGCCCGCCTGGTGTTTCAGGGCGACGTGGGCGAGCGCCTGTCGTTCTACCTGCAGCCCGACTTTGCCAGTTCCGCCGGCAGCACCGGCAACGTGCTGCAGATGCGCGACGCCTATGGCGACTTTTACCTCACCACCGATCGCGTGCACCGCCTGCGCATCGGCCAGTCCAAGGTGCCTTACGGTTTCGAGAACATGCAATCCAGTTCCAACCGCCTGGCGCTGGACCGCAACGATGCCTTCAACAGCGGCGTGCGCGACGAGCGCGATCTTGGCGTCTTCTATTACTACACGCCTGAATCCGTACAGGAGACGTTCGACGCCATCGCCGCGGCGGGCCTCAAGCACACCGGCAACTACGGCATGTTCGGTTTCAGTTTCTACAACGGCCAGGGCGCCAACCGTGGCGACAGGAACGACAACCAGCATACGGTAATGCGGTTTACCTATCCCTGGCAGAGCGCAAGCGGGCAGTTCTTCGAGGCGGGCGTGCAGGCCTATACCGGCCAATACGTGCCCTCGGTGGAGGCCTACCGCGGCGTGGACGACTTCAGCTACGTGCCCAGCATCGCGCCGCAGTATGCCGACGGCTACGACGATCGCCGCGCCGGCGTTTCCTTCGTCTGGTACCCGCAGCCGTTCGGCGTGCAGGCGGAATGGAACTGGGGCGATACGCCGGCGCTGGATTTCGCCAGCAACAGCCTCGTGCCGGCCACGCTCGACGGCGGCTACGTGCAGGCGATGTATAAGCTGGACAGCGACCACGGCACCTTCTTCCCCTTCGTCAAATGGCAGTATTTCGACGGCGCCAACAAGGCCGAGGCCAATGCGCCGCGCAACCATGTCAACGATTGGGAAGTCGGGCTGGAATGGCAGCTCGCCAAGGAAGTGGAACTGACCGCGGTGTGGCATCACATGAAACGCAACAACCTGGTCACCGGCAACCGCCTTGGGCGGCCCGACTATGCTGCGTTCGAGGCGGACGCGCTGCGCCTGCAGGTGCAGTTCAACTACTGATCCTTCCCACCGCGGCGCCGCTTCTGCCTGGCGCCGCGTTTCTCCTTTTCTGCCACTGTTGCGTTTGCAACGCCGCCACCCGCCGTGCTGTTGGCCTTGCAGCAGCCATCCATCGCCTGGCGTGTGGATCGTCGGCTGTCGCCATCATTCATGAGCTGGAAATCTACTGTATTTACAGGCACATAGCAGTCCATTCGGCAATTACTGGTGCAGGAAGACGGCGCTGGCATGGCGCTTGCTGATAGAGCGGCATCGCTTTGTGCAAACATCAGGAGTAGTGCCATGTCTTTCGTCGTTTCCCGCCTCACCCCGGTGCTTGGCGCGCTGTGGCTCGGGTTTTCCGTGGTCCCGGCGGCGCAGGCCCACCATGCCTTCGCCGCCGAGTTCGATGCCAACAAACCGGTGGAACTGCAGGGCGTGGTTACCCGCGTCAAATGGGTGAATCCCCACAGCTGGCTTTATCTGAACGTGGCCGACGACAAAGGCGAACTGACCGAGTGGGCGGTGGAATTCGGTGGGCCTTACGCGCTGCTGCAGAAAGGCCTGCGCAAGACCGACTTTCCGATCGGCTCGCCGGTAACGGTCAACGGCTTCCTGGCCAAGAGCGGCAAGACGGTGGTCAACGCCTCCAATGTGCTGCTGCCCGATGGCCGCGATTTCTACACCGCCGCCGACGACAGCCCCGCGGCGCGGCAGTGATCTTTCCCGCTACTTGAGAAGGATGCTGATCTTGAAACGCTTCGATTTTCCTTTTGCCGCGCGCGGGCTGGCGGGGTTGTGGCTGAGCGCGGGCCTGTTGTTGAGCGGCAGCGCCGTGGCGGAATTGCCGCGTACCGTTACTGGCCAGCCGGATTTTTCCGGCATCTGGCAAACGCTCAGCGGCGCTGACCATGGCCTGGAAGCGCATGGCACGCGGCACGATGCGCCGCCCGGCCCCGGCGTGGCCGATGGCCCGCTTCCCTACCAGGAATGGGCAGTGCAGCAGCGCGAGCGGAATTTCGCGCAGCGCGCCGCACTCGATCCGGCGGGGCAGTGTTTTTCGCTGGGCACGCCGCGTGGCGTCTACTACCCGGAACCGTTCCAGATTTTCCAGCGCGAGCGTGATCTGACGCTGC
>DATMFX010000038.1:0-5356 GCA_035555995.1 Hyphomicrobiales bacterium
ACGCGCGCGGACGGCAGCGAGGTGCGCCTGAACGTGAACGGCGAACCGGCACCGCTCACCGATGCCGAGATCCAGGGTGTGATCGCGCAGTTACCCAACCAGCGCGAGGTCGAGCTTCTGGAACGGGAAGACAGTTATTACTACGGCCACAAGCGCGAAGCGGCGCTGCCCGTGTGGCGCGTGCTGATGAACGACGAAGGCGGCACGCGCCTTTACATCGATCGCACCACCGGCAGCGTGCGCGCGGTGGGCAGCACCGGGCGCCTGGCGCGCTGGATTCGCTCCGGCCTGCACGATATGGATTTTCCCGTGCTGCGCATCCGTCCCATCTGGGACGTGGTGGTGGGCCTGCTGCTGCTGGGCGTTACCTCGCTGTGCATGATCGGCACCTGGCTCGCGATCAAGCGCGTGCGGCTGGATTTCAAATTGACGAAGGTCCGGTGGCGCCGGCGCCTTGCCGAGGCTGCCGCCGCACGCGCGGCGTCCGAAGGCTAAACAGCCAACAAGGCATTCACGGGATGCGTTTCCACAGGGAAGTGGGACGCAGCTCGCATTTTGCACAGCGGGGAAAGCGGTTTTCCGTTGAATCGACGGCGAACGCCCCAAGCCCTACCAGGGAATCCCCAGCAACAGGCGCTGGCGCAGCAGCGAAAGCCGCGGCTGCCATCCTGAAGGAGCTCCCTGTATGTACAAGATGATTGCGATGCCGCTTCTGTTGTCCCTGGCCTTTGGCGCGGCGGCGCAACAGGTGACACCCGACGATCCCATCCTGGGCGTATGGCAGCTCGACCCACAAGCCTCGGTGTTCATCGAGCGCGACCCGCCGCGCAGCGAAACCCGCTACTACACCGCCCACCCGCTAGGCATACAGGCACGCATCGTCACCGTGGATGCACAGGGCATCCGTACCGAGCTTGGTTATACCGGCAACGATGACGGCGGCCAGCATCCCGCCTATGGCGTGCAGGGCGCCGAGCAGGTAACGCTGCGCCGCATCGATCCCTTCAAGGCCGAAGCGGTATTCACCCACGCCGGCAACGAAGTGGGCAAGACGGTGCGCACGCTGTCGATGGACGGCACCGAGCTGACGGTGGAACTGACCTTCAACGGCAACCTGGTGAGCCGCGCGGTCTATCACAAACAGCTGGACTCGGAAAACGATACGGAAACTGTGGACGATCCGGAAGGCGTCGATACTCACGAGCCGGTGGTGGCGCCCGAATAGACGGCACTACAGCCGTGGAACTGATGCCGCAATGGAGTGCGACGCTGAGCGAGTAGCGAACCGCTGGTGTGCGTTTTTATTTCAGGCGTTCTTCCAGGCTACCGGTTTCCAGCAGGCTCACACCGATGTTGGCCATTTCTTCCTCGCCCTTCGCGTATACCTGCGACATCGCATCGCTTGCCAGCGCCAGGCGGAAGTCGCGTTCGCTGGCCTGGTAGATGCTCGTGCGGGGGCAGTTGGGGTAGTTGCAGCCGCAGAACACCAGGGTGTCGACGTGGCGTTCCCGCAGAAAGTCTTCCAGAACGGTTTGGTAGAACGCGCCCCAGCGCGGCTTGTAGAGCGCGAATTCATTGGGTCCGATCTGCTGCGGGGCGCCGCTCAGCAATAGCGCGGCGTCGAGCCTTGCATGGCTTTCCGGTTGCAGGGCGGCAACGAGTTCGGCGCCATCGGTGCCGGGCGCCGCGATGGCTTTGCCGTTCTCGATGAGTTCCCGGCGGCAGACATCGACGTTGGCGCCATCGCGCTGGTACAGCCTGACCATGTGAACGATCGGCAGGCCACGCCGCCGATATGCCTGCAGCAGCCTGACGACGTTGGGCACCACTTCCGCGGTGCCGGGAATACGGGCCGGCGCGTCAGGCAGCGTGAAGTCGTTCTGCACGTCGATCGTGATCAGGGCGGACGTATCGAAATGCGGTTCCGTGTACTTATCCATTGTCGGTTACCTATCGATCGCCGGTTACCTGGCCACCATCAGTCGACCCTACGAACCGCACCCTTGTCCGCGCTGGTGGCCATCGAGGCATAGGCGCGCAAGGCTTTGCTCACTTTGCGCGTGCGCACTTCGTGCGGTGTCCAGGCTTTGTCGCCGCGTTTTTCCTCGTCATTGCGGCGCTGCTCCAATTCCTCGTCGCTCACGCGCATGTTGATCGTGCGGTTGGGAATGTCGATGTCGATGATGTCGCCTTCGCGCACCAGGCCGATGGCGCCGCCTTCCGCCGCTTCCGGCGAGGCATGGCCGATGGACAGGCCGCTGGTGCCGCCGGAAAAGCGGCCGTCGGTCAACAATGCGCAGGCTTTGCCCAGGCCCTTGGATTTGAGATAGCTGGTGGGATACAGCATTTCCTGCATGCCGGGGCCGCCGCGTGGGCCTTCGTAGCGGATGATCACCACGTCGCCGGCCTTGATCTGGTCGTCGAGAATGGCTTTCACCGCGCTGTCCTGGCTTTCGAAAATGCGCGCCGGGCCGCTGAAGGTGAAGATGCTTTCATCCACGCCCGCGGTTTTGACGATGCAGCCGTCCTCGGCGATGTTGCCGTGCAGCACCGCCAGCCCGCCTTCGGCGCTGTAGGCAAACTGCACTTCGCGGATGCAGCCGTTCTCGCGGTTGATGTCCAGCGACGGCCAGCGGGTGTCCTGGCTGAAGGCGGTCTGGGTGGGAATGCCCGCGGGGCCGGCTTTGTAGAAGTTCTTCACCTCTTCGCTGGGGTCGCGCTTGATGTCCCAGGTGTCCAGCGCGTCCTTCAGCGTGGGGCTGTGTACGGTGGGCACGTCGGTATGGATCAGCCCGCCGCGGTCGAGCGCGCCGAGTATGCCCATGATGCCGCCGGCACGGTGCACGTCTTCCATGTGATAGAGCTGGGTGCTCGGCGCCACCTTGCATAGCTGCGGAATCCTGCGCGACAGCCGATCGATGTCGGTCTGGGTGAAGTCGAGTTCGGCTTCCTGCGCGGCTGCCAACAGATGCAGGATGGTGTTGGTGGAACCGCCCATGGCGATGTCCAGCGACATGGCGTTTTCGAAGGCCTTGAAGCTGGCGATGTTGCGCGGCAGTACGCTGGCGTCGTCTTCCTGGTAATAACGCCGGCACAGTTCCACCACCAGACGGCCGGCACGGCGGAACAGCTGTTCGCGGTCGGCATGGGTGGCCAGCAGCGAACCGTTGCCGGGCAGCGACAGTCCCAGCGCTTCGGTAAGACAGTTCATGGAGTTGGCGGTGAACATGCCGGAGCAGGAGCCACAGGTGGGGCAGGCGGAACGCTCGACCTGCGCTACGTCCTCATCGGAATGCTTGCTGTCGGCCGCCATGACCATGGCATCGACCAGGTCGAGCTTCACCACTTCCCCGGCCAGCTTGGTCTTGCCCGCTTCCATGGGGCCACCGCTGACGAACACCACCGGAACGTTCAGCCGCAGCGCGGCCATCAGCATGCCGGGCGTGATCTTGTCGCAGTTGCTGATGCACACGATGGCATCGGCGCAGTGCGCGTTGACCATGTACTCGACGCTGTCCGCGATGATCTCGCGCGAGGGCAGACTGTAGAGCATGCCGTCATGGCCCATGGCGATGCCGTCGTCCACCGCGATGGTATTGAATTCCTTGGCCACGCCGCCGGCCGCCTCGATCTCGCGCGCCACCAACTGGCCCAGATCCTTCAGATGCACGTGACCGGGCACGAACTGGGTAAAGGAGTTGGACACCGCGATGATCGGCTTGCCGTCGAAGTCTTCGTTCTTCATGCCGGTGGCACGCCAAAGCGCGCGCGCGCCGGCCATGTTGCGACCCTGGGTGGAGGTGGCGGATCTCAGTTTGGGCATGATGGATTCCTATGGAGAAAGAGTGCGTGGCCATGCACAGGCATGGCGCTGCGTTCGCCTATTGTGATGAGTCTGATGCTGTTTAAAAAGTGAAATATATGCAAGTAGGTCTTGCGCTTTGCGCAATGTGCCCGCATTTCTTAGCATAATGGGCTGCATTGGGCCTGCGATAAGCTACCGCCCGCCACAGTCACAGTTCCGTCGCCGGGCGACAGCAGTGGTGGACCAGACAACTCAGACCTTGAGCGAAGCTGGTACCACCAAACGTGATCATGGGATTTCAACCGGGGTAATCAGTCCAGCGGCTTCACAAAGATCTTCGAATTGCGCTGGTAGTTGTACAGCGATTTCTTCTTCTCCGGCAGATCTTCCACCGTGCTGGCGAGAAAGCCGCGTTCGAGGAACCAGTGCGGGCTTTTGGTGGTGAGCACGAACAGCCGGTTCATGCCCAGCTTGCGTGCTTGCTTTTCCACCTGTTCCAGAATCAACTGGCCGCGGTTGTGGTTGCGGTAGTCGGGGTGCGTGGCCAGGCAGGCGAGTTCGCCGCTCTGGGTGTCCTGGGGATACAGGGCGCCGCAGGCGATGATGGTGCCTTCGCGCTCGATTACACAGAACTGCTCGATCTCGGATTCCAGCAGCTCGCGCGAGCGGTGTACCAGCACACCCTCGGCTTCCAGCGGTTCGATCAGTTCCAGAATGCCGCCCACGTCGCGGATGGTGGCGCTGCGCAGTTGTTCGTACTGTTCGTGAGTAATCAGCGTGCCGATGCCGTCGCGGGTGAAAAGTTCGAGCAACAGCGCGCCATCGTCTTCGTAGCTGATGACTTGCGAACGCTTCACCGTGGCGCTGCACGCCTTCACGCTCAGTTCCAGGTTCTTGAGTTCTTCGTCCAGTCCGTTCTGCGCGATCTTCTGCCGGATCAGTGCCTGCGCTTCTTCGGCGCTCAGCTTGCTGATGCGTTCGCCGTCCTGGTCGAGGATGCCGGCTTGTGCGCCGTAGATCAGCAGCTTGTCGGCTTCGAGCGCGACGGCGGTGGCGCAGGCCACGTCTTCCACGGTGAGATTGAAGACTTCGCCAGTGGGCGAATAACCGAGCGAGGGCACCAGCACCAGGTGGCCGTTGTCGAGCTGGCGGCGGATGGCGCCGAGTTCCACCTTGCGCACTTCACCGGTGAGACCGTAGTCCACCCCATCCTGAATGCCGAAGGGCTTGGCCATGATGTAATTGCCGCTGGCAATGGAAATGTCGGAGCCGTGCATGGGGGTGTTGTACAGGCCCATGGAAAATGCGGCTTCGATGTCGATGCGCAGCTTGCCCACCACGCCCTTGATGATTTCCAGGCCAGGGGCGTCGGTGATGCGCACGGTGTTGCGGATGTGGCCGGTGACCTTTGCCAGCATCTCGATCTTGTGGCCGGCCTGCTCGAGCGCGGCATCGATTTGCGGGCGCGCGCCGTACACCAGCACCAGCTTGACGCCGAGGCTGTTGAGCAGCGCCAGGTCATTGGCGATGTTCCAGAAGTTGTCGTGCGCC
>DATMFX010000039.1:0-10664 GCA_035555995.1 Hyphomicrobiales bacterium
TCGAGATCGCACCGGACAACGCGATCAACGTGCACTTCACGCTGGCCAGGGATGCGGCCGGCGCCTGGTCGGCCACCCTCGATTCGCCGGACGTGGGCGCCATCAAGGACATGCCGGCGTCTTCCGTCAGTTTCGACGGTACCCAATTGAACATCGAGGTCAGCGCCTTGTCCGGCGCCTACAGCGGCGTGTTGAACGATGGCGCCTTTACCGGCGAATGGACCCAGCCCGGTGCCACGCTGGCCATGAACCTGGCGCCCTATCAGGCCAACACCCTGTCCGAGGAAGCCATGGCCACGCTGCTTGGCCCCTGGCATGGCAAGCTGCAGGCGTCCGGCATCACGCTGAACATGGTGTTTCTCTTCGAGCGCAATGAAGCCGGCGAGTTCAGCGGCACCATGCAGCAGATCGAGGCCGGCCCGGCCACGATTCCGGTGGAGGACGTCAGTCTGGAGAACGGCGTGCTGTTTTTCCGCATGCCGCAGGCCCGTGCCGAATACCAGGCCACGCTGGTCGACGGCGGCTTTCAGGGCAGCATGAAGCAGGGCGCGCAGGATATGGTGCTGAATATCGTCAAGGGCGAGTACGTGCCTGAATAGGCGCTATCGCAAACACCATTGCTGGCGTCTGACGCTGGGTTTTCGAGAGGGCCTGCAGGCCCTCAGGCCATGTTCTTGAATTCACGGTTCAGGTGGAACCGAGGCGAAGTAACATACGCTTCCATCCTGGCCAGGCGGGTTTGCAGCATGGCGAAGCGGCGGGCGCAGAACTGGAATTCGTGGCGCTTGGAAAAGCGCGCGCGGGCATTGCGCACATCCTGCGCCTGGGAGCCGCGCCGCGACCGGCCTGCCTGTGCCGCGGCGGCGGCAGGTCGCAGTTCTTCCTGGTAGTAGAGCTCCAGCGGTTTCTTGTCGATCACCAGCGCGGCGCCGAAATAGAACAGCACCGGAAACACCGTGAACAGCACCAGCAGCAGGAAGATCATGCGCACGGCGAACACGCTCACTTCCAGATAGTCGGCCACGCCGGCGCAAACGCCGAGCACCCTGCCGTCGCGGGTGTTGCGGTACAGCTTTTTCTTGTAGTCCACGTTCTTGAAATGCGTGACCATGTGGCTGTCGCTGATGGTTTCCTTGACCTTGGCGGAGGATTCGTCCAGCAGGAACCACATGGCGAAATACAGCGGCACCAGGAACCAGGCACCGAAGATCACGCAGCCGAGAAATACCAGCCTGACGCTCCACACCGGCACTTCCAGGTAGTTGGCCAGGCCCGCGCACACCCCGAGAAACTTGCGGTGTTCGCGGTCCAGCTCCAGCGGGCGTTTAGACTTTAGGGTCATGCTGCTCCCTCCAGTCGGGCGCCTCCACATCCAGGATGGACTCCAGATTTTTGATCCGTTCCGCCATGCTGTCTGCGATCTGCAGCAGCTCCGCCAGCTGCTGCGACTCCTCTTCCGTGAACCCGCTGTTCTGTTTGCCACGGTATTTGTAGTGCATCACGATCCACACGATCGGGATCGCCATGAACATCAGTCCGGTAAGACTACCGATGATTGCCGCCATGTTTCGCCTCGTCTAGCGCCTTCCTTTCACTACCGGTCGTTCAGCCCTGCTGTCCCAGCTTGGCCTTGAGCGCCGCCAGTTCCTGTTCGATCTTGCCGTCGCGCTCCAGTGCATCGAATTCGGCCGCCACGCCGCGCTTGCCGATGCCCTGCGCCTCGATTTCGCTTTCCATCACTTCGATCTTGCGTTCAAAGTGCTCGAAGCGATGGATGGCCTGGTCGATGCTGTGGCTGTTGAGCTTCTGCGACACCACCTGGCGCGAACGGGTAGCCGAGTGGCGCATGAGAATGGCTTTCTGCCGTGCCCGCGCATCGTTGAGCTTGGCCTGCAATTGTTCGATTTCATGGCTCAGCTTGTCGAGCGATTCGTCGAGTTTTTGCAGATCCTGCGCCACCGCTTCGCCCACTTCGCTCACCGTGGCCTTTTCCAGCAGCGCGGCCTTGGCCAGGTCTTCACGGCCCTTGCTCAGCGCCAGTTCGGCCTTCTGCTGCCAGTCTTCCACCTGCCGCGCCACTTTGTCATTGCGGCGCACCAGCTCTTTCTTGTCCGCCAGGATCTTGGCGGCGGTGCTGCGCACTTCCACCAGCGTTTCCTCCATTTCCTGGATGACCATCCGGATCATCTTCTCCGGATCCTCGGCCTTGTCGAGCAACGAGTTGATGTTGGCATTGATGATGTCTGACAGTCGAGAAAAGATACCCATGTGCATGCTCCTCAAAAATCCAGCGCTCAGTTGCCGTTCAGTATCCGGGCCTTGGCGCTTTCGTATTCAGCGGTGGTAATGACGTTGGCCTGTCGGGCCCGGTCGAGATCCAGCAGTTCCTGCCCGATGGTGGGCTGCGCCTGGCGTGCCCTGGCGCGGGTGTCGTCGTGCCAGCCGCCGTCGGGCGCGAATATGCAGCCGCCCAAGGTCAGCGTACTGATCAGCAGCAGGCCGGTAAAAGTGTGTCGCATGGCGTCCTCGCAGTTTTTATGTGGATGTCTTCCGGGACCTTCGCAGTCCGTCGCGAATAGCCATAGCAGGTGCCGTGCCAATTTTTGCAGGGCCTATAATCGCTTGTTTTATATAATTATTTTTGTGCGTTGGAGCTGACGCATGACAAGTCACATTGGCGCTTAAACCAACATGTGGTAGTTTTCGCCGACATTTTCGCGCAGCTTCTCTCATGTCTCCCGAAACCCAGACCGAAAGGATGATCGGCGAATCCGCCAGCTTCCTGCAGATGCAGGAACACGTCTCGCGGCTCGCGCCCCTGAACAAGCCGGTGTTGATCATCGGTGAGCGCGGCACCGGCAAGGAACTGGTGGCGGCCAGGCTGCATTTCCTGTCGCGCCGCTGGCAGCAGAGCTTCCTCAAGATCAATTGCGCCACCTTCAGCGATTCGCTGCTCGAATCGCAATTGTTCGGCCACGAAGTGGGCGCTTTTACCGGCGCCACCAAGCAGCAGAAAGGCTATTTCGAACGCGCGGACGGCGGCACGCTGTTCCTGGACGAGGTGGCCAACACGTCGATGGCGGTGCAGGAGAAGATTCTGCGCGTTACGGAATACGGCGAAATCGAGCGGCTGGGCGGCATGCGCACGCTGCAGGTGGACGTACGGCTGGTGGCGGCCACCAACGTGGACCTGCCGCAACTGGCGCGCGAAGGACGCTTTCGCGAAGACCTGCTCGACCGCCTCGCCTTCGACGTGGTCACCCTGCCCCCCCTGCGGGAACGCGCCGAGGACATTCCCATTCTCGCCCGTCATTTCGCCATCGACATGGTCAAGGAACTGGGCCGCGACTATTTTCCCGGCTTCAGCAAGACCGCGGCCAAGAGCCTGCAGGACTACGAATGGCCCGGCAACGTGCGCGAACTGAAGAATGTGGTGGAACGCGCGGTTTATCAGAGCGAGGACCCGGACGCGCCCATCAGACAGATCAATTTCGACCCCTTCGCCTCGCCCTTCCGCCCGCTTGCCCGAAGCCCCGCAGCCGCGGGCCGCACCCCGCCTGCCATGGCGGCGGGCAATGAAGAGAGCATGGTGGTGGAAGGGGCCGGCTTCAAGCAGCAGGTGCAGGAATACGAAAAGAAACTGTTGCGGGATGCGCTGCGGCAATGCCAGTTCAACCAGCGCAAGGCGGCGCGGCTGCTGGACCTGACCTACGATCAGTTGCGCGGCTATCTGCGCAAGTACGAACTGCTTTCCGGCGGCGAAGGCTGAAAGGGCGCCGGCGTGTCCGCTACACGTGGCGGCGGCGGTTGACGCGATAGAAGATGCTGAGCAGCAATGTCGCCAGCAGCCCGGCGGCAAGTCCCATCACCAGGCGCGTCAGCGCGCCAATGCCGGCGGCGGCCTCGATGGTCAGGGTATCCATGGCAAACACGATCAGGGCTGGCGCCAGCACCGGTTCGTCGGGAATCACCGGCGCCGGCACGAAGATCAGTGCCAGCAGCCAGCATTGCAGCAGATAGGCCAGTTCCCGCCACAGATAGCGGCTCAGCATCCGCCAGCTGAGTACGCTGAAAATGAGTCCGGCGCCGAGGTAAATGCCCCAGGCCAGCTTGTAGCTAGCAGGATCCATGGAATCGCGTTCCGCAGTGGTTTGAATCACGTGGCGGTGGATTGTACTGCAAGGCCGGATATAGCACAGTGCTCGAGCTCACCCTTCAACCCTCCTTCGCCCTACCCTTCATCCCTCCCTTCACCCCACCCAGTGCACGATGTGCTCCACCAGGCCTTCCTCGTGCACGAATTCCTCCGAAATCACCCGGCCGGTGACGGTATTGCCGCTCTGGCGCATGGCTTCGCGCGAGCCGGCGATCAGCGGGTGCCACAGCGGCAGCGGCCTGCCTTCGTTCAGCAGGCGATAGGCGCAGGTGGAAGGCATCCACGACAGCGAATCCAGTTCCTCCGGATACAGCACCACGCAGGTCGGCACCAGGCGCTGGCGCTTCGGGTACACGGTACAGCGGCACTTGCGCTGGTCGAGATAGCGGCAGGCCACCCGCGTGTAGTGGATATGGCCGTCGTCTTCGTCCTCGAGCTTGAGCAGGCAGCATTTGCCGCAGCCGTCGCACAGCGATTCCCATTCCTCGCGGTTCATCTCGGTAAGGGATTTACGCTCCCAGAACGGTCGTTCCGACACGTCATTCTCCCAGCGTGAAACGCAGCGCCTGCTTGTCCGGCGGCAGCTGCAGATAAAAACCCTGTTCGTGAATCGCCTGCAGCACTTCCGGGGCCTTGGCGCGCGCCAGCCTGCGTTCGGGGAACAGTTTCAGCGTCATCACTTCGCTGGTCACGCCCAGGCGTTCCAGCAAGGTCCCGGGAACACGCGTGAGCCCTTCGCGGCGGTCCACGAACAGAAACATGTCCGGTTCGCGGCTGCTGCGGTACACGGTGCAGAGCAGGATTGGCGCGTTGGTGTCCGGCGTGCTCATGGCCGCAGGATCTCGATGAGTGCTTCAGTGATCAGGGGGCCACGCCAACCGTGCAGTTCTTCCGGCAACGCCAAAGCATCGGGGCGCAGCGCGGGATCGGCCACCACGGCGTAATAGAGCGCCATCAGCAAGCGCTTGCGCCCCAGCACTTCCGCGGGCAGTTCCAGCTCCAGCGCCTTGGCCTCCACCCAGTCCTGGGCGCGGCGCACACGCGTCTTCTGTCCCTGGCTGAGCGGTTTCGGCACGGGGCCGGGGCAATCGGCTTCCAGCGCAACACGTGCCTGTTCGAGCAGCGCCAGCACCTGGTCGCCCTCGAAGCGCACGAACTTGTCGCCCACTTCCTCGATGAGCGCCAGCTGCGTCTTGCTGGACGGCAGGGTCAGGGCGATGCCGTACAGCGCCGCGTCCTTGAGTATCCAGTTGCGCGGGCGGTCGCGCTTGCGCGCGCGCTGTTCGCGCCAGATCGCCAGCGCGCGCAGGGCGGCGCGCTGCTGCGCATTCAACTGCCAGGCGCTGCGGAAATTAAGGTAGTAATCGGAAAAATCCCCGCTCAGTTCCGTGGCATATTGGCGGGCAAGACGACTACAGTCTTCCTCGAACCAGGCGCGGCGCCCCTGGCTTTGCAGGCGGGCATCCTGCTGTTCCCATACCGGCAGCAGATAGGCCACGTCCAGCGCGGCGTAGATCTGCTGCTCGCGCGTGAGCGGACGCTGCAGCCAATCGGAACGGGTTTCGCCCTTGGGCAGTTCGACGCCGGCGTGCTGCTTCACCAGGTTCTGGTAACTGATGGCGGTGCCCTCGCCCAGGAACGCCGCGGCCAGCTGCGTATCGAACAGAGGGCTCGGCATCATGCCCAGGCAGGTGTGGAATACCAGCAAATCTTCCGAGCAGGAATGCAGCACCTTGACCACGGCAGGGTTCAGCAGCAGCTGGCGCAAGGGTTCCCAATCGGTGATCGTCAGCGGGTCGATCAGCCAGGCGCCTTCGGCATCGGCCACCTGGAACAGCGCCGCCTGCGGGTAGAAAGTGGAAACCCGCATGAATTCGGTATCCAGCGCCAGCGCCGGCTCACATTGCCAGCGCGCGCAGCAGGCTGCCAGCGTGGCGTCGTCGGTGATGGTCTTAAACTCCACCTGGTCGGGAACGGCAGGAAAATTCATGAGTGTTTGTCGTCGGTGCCGCTCTGGCCACGGTTGATGGGTTGGCGGCCGCTGAGCGAATGCATCAGCGTGCTGCCATCGATATATTCCAGTTCACCCCCCATCGGCACGCCGTGCGCGATGCGGCTGATGCGCAGGCCGCGCGCCACGAGTTCAGGACGGTTGAGCTGTTCGGCGATGTACCAGGCGGTGGCTTCACCTTCCACGGTGGGGTTGGTGGCCAGGATCACTTCGTTCACCTGCTGCCCCGCCACCTGTGCCACCAGCGCTTCGATGCCGAGCGCGGCGGGGCCGATGCCGTCGATCGGCGACAGATGCCCCATCAGCACGAAATAGCGGCCCCGGTAGGCGGCGGTATGTTCGATGGCGAACACGTCGGCCGGCGTTTCCACCACGCACACCGTGCCGTGGTCGCGCCCGCCGTGGCTGCAGATGCCGCACAGTTCGGTTTCCGACAGCGTGCGGCACAGGCGGCATTGTCCCACGCCATCCATGGCGGCGTTGAGCGCGGCGGCGAGCCGGCGTCCGCCTTCGCGGTCGCGTTCCAGAAAGTGCAGCACCATGCGCTGGGCGGACTTGCTGCCCACGCCGGGCAGGCGCTTGAACGCTTCGATCAGTTGCTGGATGAGCGGGCTGTAGTGCATGCGCGGCTCAGAACGGCAGCTTGAAGCCGGGCGGCAGGTTGAGGCCGGAGGCAAGCCCGGACAACGACTGCTTGCCTGCCTGCGCCACCTTGGCCACGGCGGCATTGCAGGCGGCGGCCACCAGATCCTCGAGCAGTTCGCGCTCGTCCGCGAACACGCCGGGATCGATTTCCACGCGCTGCACTTCGTACTTGCCGTTCATGGTCACCTTGACCAGGCCCGCGCCGGATTCGCCGGTGACCAACTGCTTGGCCTGTTCTTCCTGCGCCTTCTGCAACTGCTGCTGCATCAACTGCGCCTGTTTCATCAATTGCGTGAGATCGCTCATAAAAACTCCGTTGCCGCTACCACTGGAAAGGATGCAGGGGGACTATGCTACCGGGCTGGATTTCAGCGGCAAACTGGCGCATGAATTCCTGCACCAGCGGATCCTCGCGAAACGCCGTTTGCGCCGCCTGCTGGTATTCCCGTTCCAGCCGCTGCCGCTGCCGCGCCGGCGTTTCCGCCTCCACCACGCCCGGCTGCATGATCAGTTCGATGGCCACTTCGAAATAGGCGCCAAGCGCCGTGGCGATGCGCTGGCGGTGCTCGTCGTTGAACAGCGTGGCCTGGTGTTCGTCGAGCGTCAGCGTCAGGCGATTGCCGGTGACGTCGCTCAGTATCGAGTTGCCCGCCATGCTGCGCGTCACCCCGCTGAGCGGCAGCGCGCGGAATACCTGCGGCCAATGCGCCGGTTTCAATTCCGCCAGCGGCACGGCGTCTTCCGGGCTGGCAGCCGGTGCGGTGGTCTGTGCGGCGGTGGCGTTCGCTGCGGCGATTTTCGACGGCGATGCCGCCACCGGTTTCGTTGCCACCGCCGGCACGGCATCGACGTCGATGCGGCGGCGTGGTGGTGTTTCGATCGCCGCGCAGTCCTGCATGGCCGTGGCTGCGGACGGGTGCGATGGCGCCGCTGGCGTCTGGCATTCCGACATTTGCCGGGCGGGAGCCGCTTGCGCTGGAAGTTCCGGCGATTGTCGGTAAGGTGCCGCCTGCGCGGGAGGTTCCGCCGGTTGATGAGAGGGAATCACTGGCGTGGCGTTATCCGGCTTTGGTGACCCGGCGGCCCGCGCCGGCGTTGGTATCGCCGGCCGCGGCGCCGCCGGCTCAGTCAGAGGCTTTTTTTTTTGCCCGGCATCCGCCGGGGCCTCAGGCGATGAAGAGGCCGCGGCCGGTAGGGCGTCGATGGGCAGTGCCGGTATCGACGCGGGAGCGAAGGCGAACATGCGCAGCAGCGTCATTTCCAGGCCACTGCGTGGATCCAGCGCCCAGGAGAGTTCCTCCCGCCCCTTCAGCGCCAGCTGGTAGTAAAGCTGTACGTTTTCGGCGCTGAGCGCCGCGGCATGCCGCAGCACCTGCTCACGGTCGCCAAGGGTATTGTCGATGGCATCGGGCAGCACCTGGGCGATTGCCACGCGGTGCAGCCAGGACAGCAGTTCCTGCAAGAGGGCCGCGTAATCCGGCGCGTGCACCGACACTTCTTCCACCAGTTGCAGCGCGGCCTTGGCATCGCCGTCCACCAGGGTCTGCATCAGGCCGACGATCACCGCCTGGTCGATGTTGCCGAGAAATTCGCTTACTCCCGCCGCCGCCAACTGGCCTTCGCAATAACCGATGGCCTGGTCGAGCAGCGTCAGACAGTCGCGCACCGAGCCCTGCGCCGCGCGGCCCAGATGCCACAACGCGCCTTCCTCGAACGGAACGCCTTCCTGGGTAAGGATGTACGTGAGGTGTTCCACCAGCCGCTCGGGGCTGAGGTTCTTCAGGTTGAACTGCAGACAGCGCGACAGCACGGTCACCGGGAGCTTCTGCGGATCGGTGGTGGCAAGCAGGAACTTGACGTGCGGCGGCGGCTCCTCGAGCGTCTTGAGCAGCGCGTTGAAGCTGTGCGTGGACAGCATGTGCACTTCGTCGATCAGGTACACCTTGTAGCGGCCACGGCTTGGCGCGTACTGCACGTTTTCGAGCAGCTCGCGCGTGTCTTCCACCTTGGTGCGCGAGGCGGCGTCCACTTCGATCAGGTCGAGAAAGCGTCCTTCGCTGATTTCACGGCAGGCGGTGCATTCGCCGCAGGGGGTGGAGGTAACGCCGGTTTCGCAGTTGAGGCAGCGCGCCAGGATGCGGGCGATGGTGGTCTTGCCCACGCCGCGGGTGCCGGTGAAGAGATAGGCGTGGTGCAGGCGGTCGTTGTCGAGTGCGTTGATCAGGGTCTTCAACACATGGGTCTGTCCCACCATTTCGCTGAAATTGCGGGGACGCCATTTGCGTGCCAATACCTGATAACTCATGCCGCCTTGGTTGGGACTCTATCGGAGCGAAGATGGAGGTATCTCCTGCCAGCCACACCCCGGCACATGCCGTAGTTGTTACCGCTGCTCCCTTCCGGGCCTGACGGGGTTCACAACCTGGCATTGCGAGGGGACCGACAAGAGATACCATAAACCGGTTGGGGCAACTGCCACCGTAAACAATGGTATTCCGTCGCGCGGGAAGGCAAGCCTTACCGCCGCGACAAGGGCGGCATTATCTGGGTTTCGCCCCCCTGGTTCAAGGCGCCATTGCCGTCTTTCGGCCTTTCCGGCGCGGCGCGAACACGGCTCAGGGGGCAGCGCGCACCGGCGTCACCGTATAACCCCGCCCGCGCAGCAGTTCCACCACGCTGTCCTCGCCCAGGAGGTGCGCCGCGCCTACCACCACCACATGGCTGCCCGCGCCGGCCGTGGCCAGGGCGTCGATCCCCTGCGCCATGCCCTGGTTGCGCGCCACGTACAACTGATCGTGCAGTTGCTGCAGGGCGGCCAGCTCCGCTGCGGTGGCATCCTCGGGTTGTTCCGAGGCGAACAGCAAGGCTTCCAGCGTGGCATGATCGCCGCAGCGCCAGGCCCGCACCAGCTGATCGATCTGTTGCGCGCCCTGGTCGAACTCCCGCAGCGAATAGCGCAGGAACACTTGGGCATCGAGGCCTTCGAGCATCCCCAGCTGCTGTTCGAAGCTTTCCAGTTCCAGCACTTCGGCGTCTTCACGCATATGCTGCACCACATAGGTTTCGACGCCCCAGGCGGCATCGAAGCCGAGTTCGTAGGCCTGCAGGTTGGCAAGCAGCAGCGTGATCATCCACGGCTTGTACTGCATGAAATTGGCGGGGTCGATGTTGCGCGCGCGCAGCACCGCCACCAGTGCCAGCAGCGTGTCGGAATCGAGCAACTCCTCCAGCCGCTGCCCGCCGGGCAACAGGCCGCGCAACTGCATGCGCAGCGCCAGCGCGGGGTCGGCCATGCTGCGCGGGTCGATTTCGAACACCAGGGTATCCGCGGTGCGCAAGGCGGTTTCCACCGGGTCCGGCAAGGGATACAGCCCCGCCTTGCCCAGGTGCAGGGAACCGAACAGTTGCACGGTCGCCCCGCGCGCCTCCAGTTCCGCGCTCTGCACGTTCCAGAGCATGGTGGCGCCGGGATCGGCGCAAACGGTGTATGGGTCCTGCGCGCTGGCCAGCGGCGGTATCAACCAGGTGAGCGCCAGCAAGGCACAAAGACAGACACGGCGCGCCAGGCGCTCTTGCATGAACCTCATGAATTTCCCCTCGAACAACTCCAGCAACCACGCATCATAGCCCGTATCGTCCGCCCGTGTCCGGCAAGGCGGGCGGATGGCCGAAGCGCTCCCGGCTCAACGGCTGCAGCCCGTTTGACGTGAGCGCGAAGATGCGGTCGGCCAGCAGGATGGACGCGGGCCGATGCGCCACGATCAATCGCGCGATGCGCAGTTGCCTGAGCGCCTGGTTCACCTGCCTTTCGGTGGCCAGGTCGAGATGGCTGGTGGCTTCGTCCAGTACCAG
>DATMFX010000040.1:0-2599 GCA_035555995.1 Hyphomicrobiales bacterium
ATCGGGTCCGAACCATTGAGATTGGCGGCCGGCTGAATGCCGAGAGCGGCAAAGGTACCGTCGGCGATATCGATCATGTCGGTATAGCGCAGGTTGGATTTGAGCGGACCATCGTTCACGGCAATGGCGCGCGGCCAAAGCTGGCGGATGCCGCGCACGTGGGTCCAGGAGAGCAGATGCACCTGGTCGCCCACCTTGAATTCCTCCTTGCTGAAACCGTACGACACCATCACGCCCACTGGATGGCTGTTGAGCTGCCAGCGCTGGCCGATCTCGCTGGCGGGCAGATCGCCCCCGGTCACCTCCAGGGTGATCGCGATATGCGGGTTGCCCCATTTGATGTTGGTGATCACGCCGTCGACGCGGATATAGTCCGACGCGAACGGACCATATTCGGCCTGGGTGTTGTGATGCGCCTGGGCCGGCGGCAACAGCAGCATGCCGCCAAGCATCAGGACAATCCCGAATAACGCTACGCTTTTCTTCATGGCTTGCCTCCATGAACCGGGGCTTCGCCGCACAGACCGGCAGCCCTCTTCGTTGTGGATCGGATGATCCTAGCACAGCCGCCCGCAACTGGCAGTTGGAATTGAACGGGCAAGTCCAGTAAGCTGCGCTGCTGTCGCACCGCCGCGCCACAGCAATCCCAAGCGCATGTAATCATGCCGGAACTACTGCACAGCGGCCTCGATCCGGCGGAGTAAACAATGGCCGTATTCAGCCTGTTCCAGAAAACCCTCAATGCCGAAGTGTCGCTGGTGGAAATCAGCAACGCCATGGCCAATGCCACCATTTCCCTGTTCGGCGGCCAGGTGTTGCACTTCCGCCCCAAGCGCGACAATCGGGAACGTTTGTTCGTCAGCCCCGCCGCGCTGTACGACGGCAGCAAGTCGATACGCGGCGGCGTGCCGCTGTGCTGGCCCTGGTTCGGCGCGCCCCCGCGCGAAGCCAACCTGCCTTCGCACGGCTACGTGCGCACCCGGCGCTGGTTGCTGCTGAGCACCGAGAACTCCCTGCAATGCACCCGCCTGGTACTCACCCCCGAGACGCTGACGCATCCGGCCCAGCCACAGGGGCTGGCGCTGGAACTGGAAATCCTCATCGGGGAAAAACTGGAAATCAAACTACGTACCACCAACCGCGGCAAGGAGGACCAACCGCTGAACTGCGCGCTGCACAGCTACTTTGCGGTGTCGGATATCGCGCAGGTGAGCCTGGAAGGACTGGAGGGCACGTATTCGGACAAGACGCGCGACTGGAACCGTTTCGAGACGCCCGCGCCCTACACCATCGAAGGCGAAACCGACCGCATCCATCTGCAGCCGGCAAAAACCGTGGTGCTGCGCGATCCACAAGGCGACGTGCACATCAGTTCACAAGGGCACGACAGCATCGTGGTGTGGAATCCGGGCCCGGGCGCCGAACAACATTTTGCCGATCTCGCCCCCGACGATTACCGGCACATGCTATGCGTGGAAACCGCACTCACCCAGCCGTTCATCCTGGCGCCGGATCAAACCCATACCCTGACGCAGATAATCGACTGAACCGCCGAGCGTCGATATGGAATATCCGGTCCGCCACTGTTGCCTCTCCGACGGCGGAACTGTGAAGGAGGTGGGCGGTAGCCCGCCGAGGGCACAGTGCAGCCTATTACGCTGAGGAACGATTGACGGTCTTGGTGTGGAACCCCCACGGTCGCTTTCAGTGGCACGCGGCTTCGCTTGGGGGTGTCGCGCTTGTCCTCGCGGCTCCGCGCCGCGCACCCCCAATCAAAGCCTGATCGATACTTGTGGGTGTGGGGGTAACCCAGCCCAAAGACCGATAGTCTTCGCTTTACTCCGGATCGCGCCGCTTGCGCTTCTCGGGTGCCGCACCATGACGCGGCGCGCCCCCTTTACCACCCTCGCGTTTGCCCGGGCGTTTCTCGCCACCACCCGCCAAGCGACTGATCCGTAACTGGCGCTGCGCCACCCACACCCGTTGCAGGTGCTGGAAGGTTTCCTTGGGCATGCCTTCGGGCAGATCGATGTAGGAGAATTCATCGAAAATCTGGATGCGGCCGATGTACTTGCTTTCGATGCCGGCTTCGTTGGCGATGGCGCCGACAATGTTGCTCGGCTTCACCTGCTGCGCATGGCCTACTTCCAGACGGAAACGCTCCATGCCGGGTTCGAGCGGGCCGGCATCCTCAGGGTTCGCGGCGGTTTCGCGGCGAGGACGCGGACGGCGCTCCCCTTCGCCCGATTCAGGTTCACGCAGCGTTTCGCGCGGACGGCGCCGTTCACTGTCACCGCTCTCGCGTTCGTGCGCTGTATCGCGTGGACGGCGGCGTTCGCCTTCGCCCGCTTCGCGCTCACGTACGCGGCGCGGCTTCGGCTCAAACGGCTCATCCTGGCGCGCTTCGCTGCGCGTGCGGGTGAGCAGCAAAGGCTGATCGCCGCGCAAGAGGCGCGCCAGGGCGGCGGCGATTTCCAGCGCAGGCACATTGTGTTCCTGTTCGAAACGGCTCACCAGGGCCAGGTAGGGTTCCAGATCGTCGCCCGCCAGGGCGTCGGTGATCTTCTGCATGAAACGCGCGGTGCGGCGATCATTGATC
>DATMFX010000041.1:0-3164 GCA_035555995.1 Hyphomicrobiales bacterium
ATCCCTTGCAGGTGCTGGTGTTCCTGCTGCCGGCCTGAATCCTGCTGCGCCGGCGATGGGTTTCCATCGCCGGCGGCAAAGGCCTGCAGGATTTACTGGGTCATACGGCTCAGGGTGTCGTGGCTGCGCTGCTGCTCGGGCAGGATCATCGACGCGACGAACTGCTGGGCCGCGGCCGAGAGATCGTCGAGTTCATTACGGTATTCGCGCAGTCCCTTGTCCTCGCCTTCCTCGAGCAGGGAAAGAGCTGCCTTTTCGCCAAACGCCTTGGCGCCGCCCTGCAGAATCTTGGCAAAACCGCCCCACACGCCGGCGTTGTCCACGGGTTCGCCACCCAGGGAAAGGATGCGATCCCGCAGCAGCCCGGCCCGGTTGGCGTGTGAGCGCCGCAACTCGATCAGCCGCTGCACGGTCAGGGTGTCCTTACTCTTGTCGATGCACTGTCCGTAGGTTTCCACGGCCGACAGCTCGTTCTGCAGGAATTCGTTGAGCTTGCTGACGTCTTTTTCATTGGTCGATTGCATGGTGTCCTCCGCTTTGCATGATGTTCACTCTTGAGCTACGCAAAGGGGATGCCAGGTTTGGCGCCAAGCAATTTTTTGAAGAAATACAGAAAGTTAATGGCTTCCGGCGAATTTTGGACGCAGAACCAAGCCAGTAATTCAGGGGCAGGCCCTGCAAGAATTGCGCGGTGCGGACCCCCTAAAAACAAAACCCCCGTGGTAGCGGGGGTTCTGCCTTTCGTTCCGCCCCGGCTCGTGGCCGGGGTTTCTTGAAACTTACATCATGCCCATGCCGTCCATGCCACCCATGCCGCCGGGGCCACCGGCCGCCGGTTTGTCTTCCGGCAGTTCGGCCACCATGGCTTCGGTGGTCAGCATCAGGCCCGCCACGGAACCGGCAGCCTGCAGTGCGCTGCGGGTTACCTTGGTGGGATCCAGGATGCCCATCGCGATCATGTCGCCGTATTCGCCGGTGGCGGCGTTGTAGCCGTTGTTGCCTTTCTGGCCACGCACCTTGTCCAGCACCACGGAAGCATCGACGCCGGCGTTGGCGGCGATCTGGCGCAGCGGGGAGCTCAGTGCGCGCTGCAGAATGCCCAGGCCCACGTTCTGGTCTTCGTTGTCGCCCCGGACACCTTCGACAGCCTGCAGAGCACGTACCAGCGCCACGCCGCCGCCAGGTACCACGCCTTCCTCAACGGCGGCGCGGGTGGCATGCAGCGCGTCTTCGACGCGGGCTTTTTTCTCTTTCATTTCGATTTCGGTACCGGCACCGACCTTGATCACGGCAACGCCGCCGGCCAGCTTGGCCACGCGTTCCTGCAGTTTCTCACGGTCGTAATCGGAGGTGGTTTCCTCGATTTGCTGGCGGATCTGGCCAACGCGGCCTTCGATCGCCTTGGTGTCGCCGGCACCATCGATGATGGTGGTGTTGTCCTTGCTCACGATCACGCGCTTGGCCTGGCCGAGATCCTGCAGGGTGGCGCCTTCCAGGTTCAGGCCCACTTCTTCGGAGATCACGGTACCGCCGGTCAGCACGGCGATGTCCTGCAGCATGGCTTTGCGGCGGTCGCCGAAGCCAGGCGCCTTGGCAGCGGCCACTTTGACGATGCCGCGCATGTTGTTCACCACCAGGGTGGCCAGCGCTTCGCCTTCGACGTCTTCGGCGATGATGAACAGCGGACGGCCGGATTTGGCGGCGGCTTCCAGCACGGGAAGCATTTCGCGGATGTTGGTGATTTTCTTCTCGACCAGCAGGATCAGCGGATTTTCGAGATCGGCCGCCATGTTGTCCTGGTTGTTGATGAAGTAGGCGGAGAGATAGCCGCGATCGAACTGCATGCCTTCAACGACGCTCAGTTCGTTTTCGAGGCCGCTGCCGTCTTCCACGGTGATCACGCCTTCTTTACCGACCTTGGCCATGGCTTCGGCAATGATGTCGCCCACGCTGCTGTCGCTGTTGGCGGAAATGGAGCCTACCTGGGCAATGGCTTTGCTCTCGGAGCAGGGCTGGCTCATCTTGCTCAGCTCTGCGACCACGGCGGCCACGCCTTTGTCGATGCCGCGCTTCAGATCCATCGGGTTCATGCCGGCGGCTACCGCCTTGAGGCCTTCGTTGAGGATGGACTGGGCCAGCACGGTGGCGGTGGTGGTGCCGTCACCCGCCTGATCGGAGGTCTGGGAAGCCACTTCCTTGACCATCTGGGCGCCCATGTTTTCGAACTTGTCCTTCAGGGAGATTTCCTTGGCCACGGACACGCCGTCTTTGGTGACGGTGGGGGCGCCGAAGGATTTGTCGAGTACCACGTTGCGGCCTTTGGGGCCGAGGGTCACTTTGACCGCGTCTGCCAGCAGGTTGACACCTTTCACCATCTTCTGGCGGGCGCTGTCACCGAATAATACGTCTTTTGCCATTGTCAGATTCCTGTCTTGCTATAAGTGTTTGGAAAGTTAGGGGTCGAGAGGCTTGTTAGCCTTCGAGCACGCCGAAGATTTCGCTTTCGCTGAGAATGAGCACTTCTTCGTCGCCCACCTTGACGGTATTGCTGGCGTATTTGCCGAAAATGACCTTGTCGCCCACTTTCAGGTCCACCGGCTTGATGGAGCCGTTGTCGAGGATGCGGCCCGGGCCCACGGCAAGCACTTCGCCTTGCGCGGGTTTTTCCGCGGCAGAACCCGGCAGCACGATGCCACTCGCGGTCTTGGTTTCTTCTTCCTTACGCTTTACCACCACGCGGTCTTGTAATGGACGAATCTTCATTGCGTTTAGTCTCCAACATTTACCTTGACTTGATTCGGATCCGGAAGGCCCCGGCCCCGTCTGAACCTCAAGGGAAGCAACAGCCGCTGGCGGCATGCCCCTCCCTCGATTGGTGGCCCATAAATGGGGATCACCCTTGCGATTTCAATGGTCACCGTGAAAAATTTCTCAAGGCTCGGGAGGGTCCTGGCGCGGCTTGTCGAGCGGCGGGCGCGATTCGGGCTCGCGGGTGAATTCGCCTTCGTAGAAACGGCCCTCCCCAGGCCGCGCGCCGCCGCCGCGGTACGTGAACGCGGTGAAACCGCCGCCCTGCCCGCCAAGGGCCTGCAGCCGGCCCGAGCGCAGCAGCCAGCGCGCCACCAGCTTGCGGGAAGGCGGCAGAATCAGGCACAGGCCCACGG
>DATMFX010000042.1:0-6291 GCA_035555995.1 Hyphomicrobiales bacterium
ACATGAACGCCGCCGGCGGTGTGCGCAGCTGGACCGACCACCTGCTGTGGCACCATGCCTGCCATACCGTGGATCTGTTCCAGTACCAGACCGGCGAGAAAGTGGCGCACGCGTTCGCCCTGGAAGGCCCGCATCACCCCGACCTCAAGATCGCCATGGATATGAGCATCAGCATGAAGACCACCGGTGGCGCAATCTGCTCGCTGTCGCTGAGCTTCAACAACGATGGCCCGCTGGGCACCTTCTTCCGTTACATCTGTGACAACGGCACCTACCTGTGCCGCTACGACGATCTGTTCGACGGTAAGAACGACCAGATCGACGTGTCGAAAGTGGACGTGTCCATGAATGGCATCGAATTGCAGGACCGCGAGTTCTTCGCCGCCATCAAGGAAGGCCGCGAGCCGAACTCCTCGATCGCACAGTGCCTGCCGGCGATGGAAACGCTGGATACGCTGGAGCAGTGTCTGGAACGCACCAAGTAAGTTTTGGTTGTGTGGGAAAGGGAGCTTCGGCTCCCTTTTTTATTCAAGAGGGCTTTACGACCGTGATGATTGTGGTCCGCGTCGATCAACCGGTAGAACTTCTCCCCCCAGTCTCATCAGCCAGCACTTCGGCGGCAATCTCGAAGCTGCGTATACGCGCATCATGGTCATAGGCATGACAGGTGAGAATCAGCTCATCCACGCTGGTGCGTGCGAGGAAACGGTCGATGAAGGCCTTCACTTCGGTGTGCGTACCCACCGCCGACTCCGACAATACCTGCTCCGCCATGGCGATTTCCTGGGGCAGCGCGATGTCACTCAGATCATCCACCGGCGGTTTGAGCGGCCCCGCCTGCCCGCGCCGCAGCGAGATGAACCCCTGCATCATGCCGCGCTTGAGCCGCTCGCCTTCCACAAGCGTATCAGCCGCGAACACGTTGATCGCCGCGCCGGCATAAGGTGTCGGATGCGCCTCGCTTGGCCGGTAGCTTTGCCGGTAAACCGCCAACGCCTGGTCCAGCGCCGCCGGCGCGAAATGCGAGGCAAACAGATACGGCAACCCAAGCGCTGCCGCCAGCTGCGCGCCGAATAGGCTGGAGCCAAGAATCCACAACGGCACTTGCAGGCCATGCCCCGGCACCGCCTTGATGCCATCGTGACCCGCCGCGAAATAATCCTGCAGTTCGCGCACGTCCTGCGGAAAGGTTTCGTCGGCACGGAAATTCTCGCGACGCAATGCATATGCCGTTTTGCCGTCGGTACCCGGCGCGCGCCCGAGCCCGAGATCCACGCGCCCCGGATACAGGCTGGCCAGCGTGCCGAATTGCTCGGCGATGATCAACGGCGAATGGTTCGGCAACATGATGCCGGCCGCGCCGATACGGATATGCCGCGTGGCCTCCGCCACGAAACCCAGCGCCACCGCGGTGGCCGCACTGGCGATGCCCGTGGAATTATGATGCTCCGCCATCCAGAAACGCTTGTAGCCCAGCCGTTCGGCATGAACAGCCAGCGCACGGGAATTGAGCAGGGCTTGTCTGGCACTACCACCTTCGATGATCGGCGCGAGATCGAGCAGAGAGAATGCTTGCATTGGAATACCGCCAGCTGGGTTTCGGATATCGGAGTGTAGCGCAGGCACGGTATCGAGTGGGGCGCAGGTTCGGCTACCATGGCCACCTTGCTGTAGAAATGTCACTTTTCTTTTTTGGGGCACGGGAGCGCTACCTTTGATTTCACACATCACGGCCAGTCTGCAGGAAGCACAACGCGCTCTGGATAATCTTCTGAACGATGCGGAAACCCTGCAGGCCATTGCCAAAGCTGGCGAGATTCTGTGCGCCAGTCTTGAGGCCGGCGGCAAGTTATATTCCTGCGGCAACGGTGGTTCGATGTGCGACGCCACGCATTTTGCGGAAGAGCTGACCGGGCGCTACCGCAAGAACCGTCGCGGGCTTGCCGCGATTTCCATCAACGATCCCAGCCATCTCAGCTGCGTGGCCAACGACTTCGGTTACGATTTCGTGTTTTCCCGCTATCTGGAAAGCCATGGGAACGTGGGCGACGTATTGCTGGCGCTGAGTACCAGCGGCAAAAGTCCCAATATCATCAAGGCGGTCGAGGCAGCCAAAGCACTTGGTATGACGTCGATCGTCCTCACCGGCAGGATCGATTCACCCTTGGCAGACATGGCGGACCTCTGCATCTGTACGCCCGGTGGTGAATTCGCCGATCGCGTTCAGGAGCTGCATATCAAGGTGCTCCATATTCTGATCGAATTGGTGGAAAGGCATTTCTGTCCGGAGAACTACTTGACGGAAATGTAGTGCCACTTCGGTGCGTTCGAAGCTACTGTGTCACGACTGTTACCCGCTCTGTCACTGCCAAGCTGGTGGTCCGCATCAGTATCGTTGCGCCTCTGTCATCCCTGTTGCCCAGCCAGGGTACGCTGCAAGCACATCCATGTGGCGCTCGGCTCCGGGCCATCCCTGGCCCTACGACGCCCCTGGCTGGGCAACAGGGATGACAGAGGCTTGGCATTAAACTTCAGTGTTACGCATAAGAGTTCGATTCGGTTTCGATGTCTCGGTTCATTGAACTGACCAAGCGATCTCATGCGGAACCACGATGCCGAATATCTGCAGCCGGTGGTCGGGATAGGCCTTCGGGGGGCGTCGTAGGGCCAGGGATGGCCCGGAGCCGAGCGCCACATGGATGTGCTTGCAGCGTACCCCCGAAGGCCTATCCCGGCCAGCGGCTGCAACAGTCTCTATGCGGGCCACCTCCTGCGGCGCCAACCAACACCCAAAAGTACAATTGTTGAATTATCGGAACAATACTGCTTTACTCAGCCAGCAAACAGAACAAGAGGCTCACCCCGATGCCCGCCCTCGCCAAAAAAATGCTGTTTGTCAGCATGGCCTCAGCCTTCGCCAGCATTCCCCTATCCGCTCACGCCGCCTCCTGTGCCGAGCTTGCCGATTTAGCACTGCCAAATACCAGCATCACGCTCGCCGAAGACGTGGCGGCTGGTGCTTATCCGGCACCAGCCAATGCCCAAAACCCTTATGCTGCGCTACCAGCATTCTGCCGGGTGGCAGCCACCCTCACGCCTTCCGGCGATTCCGACATCGGGATCGAAGTATGGCTGCCGCTCGAGAACTGGAACTGCAAGTTATTGAGTGTTGGCAACGGCGGCTGGACCGGTTCCATCGCCACCGGTGCATTGGCAGAAGGCGTCGCACGCGGCTATGCCGCCGCCAGCACCGACACCGGCCATCAGGGCGGCAGCGCCAGTTTTGCGCTTGGGCATCCGGAAAAGCTGGTGGATTTCGCCCATCGCGCCACGCATGAAATGACGGTACAGGCGAAAGCCATCGCGGCGCGCTTCTATGACAACGCGCCGCGCCACAGCTACTTCAACGGCTGTTCCGCCGGTGGGCGCCAGGGCATGAAGGCGGCGCAGTTGTATCCACAGGATTACGATGGCATCGTGGCCGGCTCGCCCGGGCTCAACTGGACTGGCCGCGCCCTGCAAACGCTCTGGGTGGCGCAAGGGTCGCAGGCGTCTCCCGGCAGCCTGATCCCCGCCGCTAAATTTCCCACCCTGCATGCCGCTGCCCTGGCGGCTTGTGATGGCAATGATGGGGTGATGGACGGCGTCATCGACAATCCACCGCAATGCACCTTCGACCCCATGGTGCTGCAATGCAGTGCCGGCGATGGCGGTGACTGCTTGACGCCGGCACAGGTGGAAACCGCGCGTCATATCTATGCGCCGGTACGCAACACCGCCACGAACGCCGTCATCGTGCCCGGCCTTTCGCCGGGTAGCGAGCTTGGCTGGAGCACCATGGCGTCGGAGCGGCCTTTCGGTCCCGGCGTGGACTTGTTCAGGTATCTGGTGTTCGGCGATGCCGATTGGGATTTCGCCGCGTTCGATTTCGCGGCCGACGTACCAGCCACGCTGCAGGCTGCGGGGCATCTCGATGCGCTCGACCCGGACTTGAGCGGCTTTTTCTCCGCCGGCGGCAAGCTGCTCTCGTATCACGGCTGGAGCGATCCGCAGATTTCGCCCGGCAGCACCGTGCAGTATTACGAAACGGTGCTGGCCACGATGGGAGGCAGCGAGGCCGTGCAAGCCAATCACCGGCTGTTCATGGTGCCAGGCATGAACCACTGTGGCGGCGGCCCCGGCACTGCCACGTTCGACATGCTGGCGGCGCTCGAAGCCTGGGTGGAAAAGGGAGAAGGGCCTGACAGCATCGTTGCCAGCCATGAAGAAAACGACAGCACTATCCGCACACGTCCCCTGTGTCCTTATCCACAGGTGGCAGTATTCGCGGGCGATGGCAGCACGAACGTGGCGGAAAGCTTCAGTTGCCAGGTGCCCTGAGATACGCAATCCTCGGCATGCCAGCATCGAGGTGCAGCGCCCGCACCAACAGCCCACTAAAAGAGCGGCACCGGCAACAAAGCCCTCCATTCCTCACCGGGATTCTGCGACTTCGCGCAGGATGACGAAGTGGAGCCTGTCATTCCGCGCGCAGTCGCGGAATCCACAGGAAGCCAAAAGGACCAGTCAGTCAGCCGGCAACGCCCACGCCACCAGCTGTGCGCCGTGTCCACTTTCCCCCGGCGCATTGCCGTTCACCGCCATCACCACATATTGCCGGCCAGCGTGCAGGTAGGTCATTGGTAGGCCGCTCTGTGGTCCCGAGGGCAGATTTGTCTGCCACAACTCCTTGCCATTTGCCTTGTCGTAGGCGTGCAGGATGGGTTGGCCACGCGAGCCTTCGCCGGCAAACAGCAAAGTTTTGGTCACCAGCAGCCCCGCCTGTGAACGGCTGCCGGTGGGTGGCACGTTTTGCAGGCCGGCGGCATCCAGTTGCGCCTGGATGTCGGGAGGCGTGCCGCCGTTTGGAATCTGCCAGGCAATCTCGCCCTTGTTCATGTCGTAGGCCGTGATGCGTCCATAAGGCGGCTTGATCAGGCTGAGGCCATGGGCAGTTCCGGCAAGCCGCCGCTGAGCCGGTAAGGGGCATAGTCGGGGTCTTCCGGGCGCACCGGCAGATTGGGCACCAGGCCGAGCACCGTGGGATTGGTGGTGGAACCGACGTAGACAAACCCCGTTTGCGGATCCGCCGCGCCGGAGGTCCAGTTGGCGCCGCCACCGAAACCCGGCAGTTGAAGGGTGCCGCGATTGTCGTCGCTGACCAGCGAGGGCGGCGTGTAGACCGGTCCGGTCGTGTAGACCTCGAGCGCTGCGACGGCGGCCGCGCGCAGGGCGGGCGTGAAATCGATCAGATTGTCTTCGGTAAGCCCCTGCACGTCGAAACCGGGCGGCTTGCTGGGAATGGGCTGGGTGCGCGACGTCCATTCGCCGGGCACCGTGGTTTGCGGTACTGGCGTTTCCACCAGCGGCCACAACGGTTCGCCGTTGGTACGATCGAATGCGTAGGCAAAGCCTTGCTTGGTCAGCTGCACCACCGCCTTGACGGCGCGCCCGTCCACGTTCAAATCCAGCAGGATGGGATGCGCGGGATTGTCGTAGTCCCAGATGTCGTGATGCACCAGTTGCTGGTGCCACACGCGCGCGCCGGTGTCGATGTTCACCGCCACCAGACTGCTTGAAAACAGATTGTCGCCGGGGCGGGCGCCGCCGTAGACGTCGTTGGTGGGTGCTTCCACCGCCAGGTAGAGATAACCAAGCGCAGGGTCCACCGAAAACGGTCCCCACACGCCCGCGTTGCCGGTGTATTCCGCCGAACCGTCGAGCCAGGATTCGTAGCCGTATTCGCCCTTGCGCGGAATGGTGTGGAAGGCCCACTTGCGCGCGCCGGTGCGCACGTCGAAGGCCAGCACGTCGCCCTTGACGTTGGTTTTGTTCAGGCGTCCAAGCGCGGGACCTACCACCACGGTATCGTGGGCGATGACCACCGGCGAGGAATTGCCCAGGCGTCCCAGCAGATCGCCATCGAAATCCAGGTCCAGCGCCTGCAGCATGTCGACGATGCCGCCGTTGCCGAAACCGGCCACCGGCCGGCCGCTGTGCGCATCGAGCGCGATGAGCTGGAACCCCGGCGTGGCGAACAGAATGCGATCGTCGCCCTGCCCGTCGCTCCACCAGGAGACGCCGCGATGCACCGTGCGCGGTGCCGTGGCGAAGCGGTCGCCTTCCTCGGGGCGATAGATCCACAGCGTTTCGCCGGTGCCGGCATCCACCGCCACCACGTAGCGGCGCAGATCCATGGTGAAGTACAGCACGCCATCGACCATCAACGGCGTGGTTTCGCTGGCAGGCTGC
>DATMFX010000043.1:0-9971 GCA_035555995.1 Hyphomicrobiales bacterium
GCTTGGACCGGCGGCAAGCGCGCATCTGCAAACCGCGTTGCAGCAGGCGGGCTATACGGTGGAACTGGCCCCCAGCCCCTGGCAACTGGAAGCGGACCAGGCCGCGCTGACGCGCGAGCTTTGCCGTGGCTGCTCGGCAGCGGTGGCGGATGCACTCGATGCGGACGCACTGGAGGATTGGCTGCAGTTCAGATTGAATCAGGCTGCTAAGGGCGTCTGCTGGGTGGGGCATCTGGATCTGTGGGCGCAGCCGCCGGCGTGAGCGGTTCGTTTACATCACTGGAACCGTTGGCGGCGCCGGGGCCGGCTTCTGACCTGCTGTCAGCATCACCCGAGCCGCCGTAGCCACCGGAAAAGGCAGCGACGAAACGATCCCGCAACGCATCCATGCGCCAATGCGGCGCTTCGGCATCGGGGCGCAACCCTGCCTGCCACTGCCACGAGGCCACCGCCTCGAGCACCGCCGGATCACGTGCAATCAAATGCACCGGCACCTCGCGATTTTCCGTATCGCCGCTTACCAGCGGCGCCGGCTGGTGATCGCCAAGCACCAGCACCACCAAGTTGTCGTCGCCATAGGCAAGCAGCCACGACACCAGGTTGTCCAGCGCATAGACCAGCGTCTGGCGGTAATGCGCGCGGATGCGCGTGTTGTCGCTCCACACTTCCTCCGACGTGGGGCCCGCGGTTGCCTGTTCGGTGAATATGCTGCCGTCGCCCACCTGCTCCCAGGGCACCAGATGGGGAATCGGCGTCCAGGGCGCATGCGAGGAAATCAGCGCGATTTCGGCCATCACCGGCGTGCGCGGCTGCGGTTTCCGCTCCAGGCGCTCGAATGCCGACAACACGTACTGGTCCGGCATCGTCACCCAATTGAAAGGCGCTCCGCGATAACCGAGATCGCGCGCCGCGTAGACCTGGTCGTAGCCAAAGTAGCGGCTCTCTGGCCAGGGCATGGTGATGGCCGGCATCACCCCCACCGTGCGCCAGCCGGCATTGTTGAACAAACGATTCAGGGTGGGCCAATCGCTTTGCATCAGGCTGTCGTAGCGCAGTTGACTGTCCACCCAAAGCCCCGACAGCGTGGTGGCGTGCGCCAGCCAGCTGAGTCCGCCGACGGTGGGCGAGCGCAGCCAGGCGCTGCGCATGCCGAAACCTCCGGCGTCAAGCGCGGTTTCGCCGCGTGCCAGCACGGCATCGAGATCGGACGCGAACGTGTCGTTCACCAGCGCGGCGCGGCCATAGGATTCGACGAAGATCACCGCCACGTCCTTGCCGGCAAGCGCTGCGAACATCCCGTTTTCCTGTGGCACCACCGCACTGTGCGCGGCAATCTCGGCACGGAAGGCGCGCAAGTCACGCATGCTGGTCAGGGTGCTGGCGGCATGTTCGCGCAATTGATCGGAAAAATACGTAGTGGTGCGCGGCAGTCCGGCCGCGCGCCAGATGATGCTCAGCACCAGGCCCGCAAGCAGGCACAATACGGCACTGCGCCGGTGTCGCTGCAACGGCGCTCGCAGCACGGCAAGTGCACGTATCCCCGCATACAGCAGCGCCAGTGCAAATCCTGCCAATAGCAGAGCCACCAGCCACGCGCCAATGGGGCCGATCGCGCCGCGCAGCAGATTCATGCCGTCGGCCAGCAGGTAGGCGTCGAGCACGGGATTGAACGAGCGCGCAAAAATCTGGAAGGCGGCCAAATCCGCCAGGCGAATGATCAGCCCCGCGCCAAGCACCAGGCCAAGCGCCACAGCCAACCCACGGCCACGCTTTCCCGGCACCAACAGCAACAGGCCCACCAACCACAGTTCCAGCGGCACGAACACGAAGGATTGCAAGTTGATCCAGTCGGCGCGGTGCGGCAGCACCATCACCACAAAGACGAAGGCCAGCGCCAGCGGCTCGCGCAGGCGCAACAACCAGGGATGACGAAAAAACGCAGGCATCGAGACAGAAATCCAGTGAACCGCAAGCCTACGCCGCGCGTGCTCCGGCCTGCAAGAAAAACGCTGCCACATGACGACGAATAGCAAATACCACACTTGCGATGCAGGTCACTGCCCGGCCACCCGCCGGACTTGGCGCCGTGCCCGACCGCTGGCATCATGGCACGCATGCCCTGGGGCAACCGCCATGTTCGAACTATTTTGCGATTCCCATCCTTTCCGCCGCCGCATGCCGTTGTTTGTCGGCCTGTCGCGCAGCCGTATGCCCTTGTTATTCCGCCTTTCGCACTGTTGCCTGCGCCTGTTCCCCCGGTGCTCACGCCACCGCCTGCCGCTGTTTGCCTGGGTAGTGGCGGCCTTGCTAACACTGCCCGTTTCCTTCGGCCTTGCCCAGGATCTGGATCTGATGACGCCGGCGCACCTGGAACAGCGCCAGTGGTATCAACAGGCACGCCGTGCGCTTGCCGTCCAGGACACGGCCACCTTCAACCAGTACCGCACGCAGCTGGCGCAAACGAATTACGCCTTGTTGCCCTATCTCGATTACGCCGAACTTTCCGCGCGGCTCGACAGCTTTCCCGAAGCCGAAGTGCATGCCTTCGTGGCGGCGCATGCCGGCAGCGTGCTGGCGCTGCGGCTGCAGCGGCAATGGCTGCAAACCCTGGCCGGGGCCGAACGCTGGCCGCAGCTGATTGCCGACTACGATCCCGACAGCGCCACCACCGAACTGCGCTGCCAGGTACTGTTGGCGCGCCTGCAGGCGGGCGATGCCGGGGCGCTCGATGAGGTGGCGCCACTGTGGAACGTGCCACGCTCGCAGCCGAACCTGTGCGATCCCCTGTTCGATGCCTGGCGCGCCGCGGGCGGCCTGACCCCCACGCTGGCCTGGGAGCGCTTCCAGCAGAGCATCGAAACCGGCCAGACCAACCTGGCCCGCTACGTCGCCACATTGCTGCCGGCGCGCGAAGAGGCGCTGGCCACGCTCTGGCTCGACACCCTGCGCCAACCCACCCTGTTGCGTGATCAAAGCCGCTACGCTGGTGCTGAGCCACCGTTGCAAGAAGCGTTGCGAGAAGAGTCGCAAGAAGAGCTGCAAGAAGAGCTGCAAGAGAAGTTGCATGACCTGTTGCTGCATACCCTGCGCCAACTCGCGCAAAGCGATGCGGCCCTGGCGTGGGAACTGGAAGCGGATTACGCCGCGCAACAGGCATTCAGCGCGGAGGACCGTCAGGCACTGCAGCGTTACATCGTGCTGCGGCTGATGCTGCAGGATCAGGTGGAACGCGCCCAGGATCTGCTGCGCGCCGACCCCACCCTGCCCAGCGACACGCTGGTCGAATGGCTGCTGCGCGATGCGTTGAAACAGCAGGACTGGGTACGCATGGACGCCTGGCTGCCGCTGTTGTCGGACGAAGCCCGTGCCAGCGAGCGCTGGCGTTACTGGCAGGCGCGCAGCCTGGCACGGCACGCCGATACGCAAACCGCGGCCCAGGCGCAGGAACTCTTCGCCCAAGTGGCCGACACCCGTTCCTTCTATGGCTTCCTGTCCGCCGATCTGCTCGGGCGCGGTTATGCTTTCGTGGACCGCCCGATCCAGATGGACACGGCGGAGCTGAACACCTTGATGGCACGCCCCGCTCTACTACGTGCGTTCGAACTGCATCTGGTGGACGACGAAGACAATGCCGTGAGCGAATGGCGCCAAGCGCTCAGCAGAATGGACGAACGCGAAACACTCGGCGCGGGCGTGCTGGCGGAACGGCTCGGCTGGTACAGCAGCGGCATCCAGGCACTGATCCAGGTCAGCTATTGGGATGATCTGGCGATACGCTTCCCGCTTGCGTACCGCGAGGCGATCGGCGCGCAGGCGGCGCAAAGCGGCGTGCTCGACAGCACCTTCGTCTACGCCATCGCGCGGCAGGAAAGCGCCTTCATCAGCAACGCCCGTTCCTCCGCCGGCGCACTCGGCCTGATGCAGCTGATGCCCGCCACGGCGCGCGAAGTGGCCAACACCGCCGGTCTGCGGCTGAACGGCAACGGCGACATACTCGAGCCCGCCACCAACATCGCGCTCGGCAGCCGCTATCTCGGCAAGATGCTGCAGGATTTCGGCGGCAACCGCATTCTTGCCGCGGCCGCCTACAATGCCGGTCCCAACCGTGTGCGACGCTGGGTCGCCGAGCAGTCCGGCGCACCGCTGCCGGTAGACATCTGGGTCGAAACGATCCCCTTCGCCGAAACCCGTGGCTACGTGCAGAACGTGCTGGCCTACGCGGTGATCTATGGCTATCGGATGGGTGAATCGCTGCCGCTGCTGACGGCGGAAGAGGCGGCGGGTTTGCTGTAAGGTCTTTCAGCCGATAGGGTCTTCGAATACGGCTTCCAGGTTGGCCACGAACAGCAGGCGTTCCGCCCAGTGGTCCAGTTCAGTTTCGCCGGCATTTTCCACGCGCTGACGCAATTCGTCGGGAAACTCGCCAAATTTCAGCTGTAACAGTCGCAACAGTTGGGCCTGGCGGCCTTCCTGGCGACCTCTCTGATGACCGCGCTCCTCGCTCACCCGCTCCAGTATGCTCACGTACGGCATGGTGTTTTCCTCCTTAAAACGATCCGCCCCGGCAGTATAGTAAGCTTCTATCTCCGGCGGCAAGGCAACCAACCATTCCAGGAACGATATCAGCCGCGCAATCTTTTCCTTGCTCAAATTGTGGCGCAAGGCCAGCCGGTAGAAAGTAATCAAGCTATCCACACGCCGCTTCTCATCCGGCTCCAGCTTGACCATCAGCTGGGCGGCCACCAGCAGCGCGAAAGGATTGTCGCTTTGCAGCAACGCCTCCCAATGCGCCTGGTAATCCAGCAGTTTGACGCTATGGAAGTCGAACCGGATGCCTTTGCCCTTGATGCGTTCCTCGAAATAAGCAGGCCGAAAATTGGGATCGATGTCGGTCAATACCGCCAGACTCACCACGCTCTTGCCGTAGTGATCGCGCAGGCGGTGGTAATAGGTGAACATGCGTTCAGCGAAACGACGGTCGTGGTAGCCCTGTACTTCCACATGGATCAGCAACCAGCGTGGCGCACCGTCGCAAAAATGGACTTCCACCAGCTTATCGACCTGCCGGCGGCCCGTGCGGCTATCGAGGCGTAGCTTCTGCAATTCCTTGTCGAGAAAGCGGATGGGTTGCCCCCAATCCACGCTCTCGTGAATACCAGGAAAGAGTAATTGCAGGAAGGGTTCGAAGAATTCTTCCAAGGCCTCTTTCCAGAGGCTGTCTTGGTCTTCCATGACCGGGACTCCGTGACGCTGTTCGGTGTCCCACTATAGACCGCTTTTACCGGGGGTGCCTCGCGCCTCGGCCCACACGGGTTCTTCTCTGCCGAACTCAACCCTTCACGGTGTGAAGAGCGACTTCCACAGCATGGCGTGTACGCCAAGCTTGCCGTCCACCAGTTGGGTGATGCGCAGATCCACGGCCATGCTGGTGAGCATGTAGGCGTCGTCGGCGGAAAGCTGTTTTTCGGCGACCAGGAAGGCGATCATCTCGCGCACGGCGATGCGTGCGGCTTCTTCCAGATTCTCGTCCATGCCCATGGTGATGTAGGCCTCCGGTGTTTCCGCGCGCGGCCAGGTGAGCGTGCCCATATCCTTGCGCACGATGAATTCCAGCTCTCCCTCGAGCGAGGTTTCCAGCGCGGTCAGGCTCACTTCGCCGTCGCCCTGCGCGGCATGGCCATCGCCGGCCTGGAACAAAGCGCCGGGCACGTGCACCGGGATGAACAGCGTGGTGCCGGCCACCAGTTCCTTGTTGTCCAGGTTGCCGGCGTGAATCCACGGTGGCCCGCTGCCCAGCCGGCCGGCGTCAGGCGGCGGCGCCACGCCCATGCTGCCGAAGAAGGGACGCAGCGGAATTTCGATGCCGTCGCCGAACTGCGCCACGCCGCGTTCCAGATCGAGCGGAAACAGCCGCGTGCGCGGCCCCGCGAATTCCTCGCCCAGAAAACCGCCGCGAGAAAAGGTGTTGGTGGCATAAGGCACGGCGGGTTGCACCGAGAGGATGTTCACCTGCAATACGTCGCCCGGCATCGCCTCTTCGATATAGATCGGGCCGGTCAATATGTGCGGGCCGCCACGCGCCACTTGGGCATGGACGTCGCGCAGCGCCGGTTCCACCTGTTCGGGCGGCAGGCCGGCGGCCTCGAGCCCGTCGGGGCCAGTGACGATCAGCGTATGGATCTGCACCGTATCGCCGGAAGCGATCCGCAGCACGGGTTCGGACGTGGCATCGTAGTAGCCCCATACCACGGTCTGCGGCGAGGCCGGCAAGCGGTGCTGGGCCATGGCGGGCCAGCTCGACAAAGCCGCCAGCGCGGCCAGCAGATACAGGGCTTTCTTCATCACGGTGCGTTTCCTCGCTCGACGCCGAAAATCCACCGCATGATCACAGGAAACGTACGCAAGGTCGAATCCCGGAGCCGGCCGTTGCCGGCGCTTGAAATGGATAGCTTTCCAGCGCCCCATAACGCGGCGCATTCGCGTCAGCGTGATGGCACCGGCGCGTCGGTGTTGTCCACCGGAGAGTCCATGTGCCGCGGAATATGGCTGGGAATCAGGAAGAAGCTGACCACCGTGATCAAGGTAACGGCCGCAATGAACCAGAAGAACATACCGGCGGGCGGCACCGGGTCCATCGCGAAATAGAGCGAGGCGCTGCTCGGACTCAGCACCGCGCCCACCCGCGAGAAGGTCTGCGCCATGCCCACGGCCGAGGCGCGGATTTCAGTGGGGTACGAATGCGCGCTCACCGCATACATGAACGCCTGCATGCCGTTGACGGACATGCCGGCAAGCAGGCAGAAGGTAAGCAACTGGAACGTGGAAGCATTGGCGCCATCGCCCAGCACCAGGGCGATCAGCGCCGCGGCAAGCGTGCCCAGCAGCGCCAGCAGGGTGCCGATCCAGCGCGATCCGAAGCCGCCGATGAGAAACGCACCGCCGATAGAACCGAAGAATGCCCCCAGGCTGAACAGCGCCAGGCCACGTGAGCCTACCACCGACGTTTGTTCCGCCGCTTCCAGCAACACCCGCAGGTAGTTGGTGAAGAGATACAGCACGAAGCTGTTCACCGCGAAGGCGATCCAGATCAGCAGCGTGGACCGGCGATAATGACTGTTCCAGATCGTGGCGAACCAATGGCGCGAATGCTGCACCGCTTCCACCACCACGAAGTTCTCGCTGCCGTCGAAGCGCTTTTCCCCCAGTAGGCGATTGAGCATCCTGGCCAGCCGCGCGTGCTCCGCGGGCCGCTGCGCCATGTACTTGGGCGATTCGGGCAGCGTGTAGGAAAACAGGATGAACAGGATCAGCGGCACCACCGCACCCACCAGGAACATCGAGCGCCAGCCATAGTTGGCGATGAGGGTCTGCTCCACCACCCCGGCAAGCGTACCGCCAAGCGGAATGGAAACGATCACGCAGGCCACCACCACGCTGCGCACCCGCTTGTTGGTCCATTCCGCAATCAGCGTGGTGGCCAACGGCGTGACGCCGCCAAGGCCCAGGCCGGTGACGCCGCGCCACAGCGTCAGCTCAGTGATGCCCGTGGCGTGATAGCAGAGCATGGAGCCGGCGAAGAGGAAGAAGAGGCAGGTGACATACGCGCGTTTGCGGCCCACCCGATCACCGAGCCAACCCAGCCCCACCGACCCGATCGCCATGCCGATCAGGCCGGCGCTGTTCACCGGTCCCAGATCGGTGCGGGCGATGCCCCAGCCACCCTCGTCCACCGGCAGCAGCAGATGCGGACCGATGTAGCCCATCGTGAACAGGTCGAAGCCATCGATCAGCATGATGACGACCATCATCAACGAAATGCAGAAAGGCACGGGAAAGAATCTGGCGGAGTCGATGACATCGCCTACGTTGACCAACTGCTTGTCGCTCATGGGGTGGCCTTTGCTCGATTGATGACTTGTCGTTTGGCGCCACGCGGCGGCATCGAGGCCAATGGAGTGGCCCGCAAACTTGCGGGGCCGCCTTCGACTGACGATCGGTGCCGTACCATGAGGCGCGGTCATTCTTTTGCACATGCATCACATGCGTCCGCGGGCAACGGACCGCGTCAAAGATAGCGGAGGATGCCGCGCGGCGCATCCCCCATGCACGCCGCGCCCGCCAAGGACGCTGAACAAAGCCCCGCGGTGGACACAGCGCTTGCAAAGGCTGGACGCTTCCCTGCCCCCTCTTTATCCTTGCCTGCGCCTGGCCCGCGCACATCGCCGTGCATCGGCCACCACACGCCCGCAGAAGGCCCCGGACACCGGAACGACATGAAACCACTTTGCAACGTTGAAGATTATCGCGCGCTGGCACGGCGCCGGGTGCCGCGCATGTTCATGGACTACGTGGACTGCGGCTCCTGGTCGGAGAGCACCTACCGCCGCAACGCCAGCGATTTCGAATCGATCCTGCTGCGCCAGCGCGTGGCGGTGGACATGTCCAACCGCTCGCTTGCCACCACGATGCTGGGCCAGGACTACGCCATGCCGCTGGCGCTGGCGCCGATCGGTATCCTGGGCATGCTGCACGCCGACGGTGAGATTCTCGCCGCCAGGGCGGCGGAAGCGGCCGGCATTCCCTTCACGCTCTCCACCATGAGCGTGTGTTCCATCGAAACCGTGGCGCAGCACACCACCAAGCCATTCTGGTTTCAGCTGTACGTGATGCGCGACCGCGCCTTTGCCGGCGACCTGATCGACCGCGCCAAGGCGGCCGGCTGCAGCGCGCTGGTACTGACGCTGGACCTGCAGATTCTCGGTCAGCGCCACAGCGACATCCGCAACGGCCTCAGCACGCCGCCGCGTTTCACCCCCAGCCACGTGGCGCAAATCCTCGCGCGCCCGCGTTGGGCACTGCAGATGCTCGGCACCCGCCAACACAACTTCGGCAACATCGTGGGCCACGCCAAGGGAGCGAATGGCATGCGCTCGGCGGCAAGCTGGGCCGCCAGCCAGCCCTATCCCGAACTGAATTGGAATGACGTGGCATGGATCAAGGAGCGCTGGGGCGGCAAGCTGGTGCTCAAGGGCATCCTGGACGCAGAGGATGCGCGCTTGGCGGTGCAGAGCGGCGCCGATGCCCTCGTGGTGTCGAACCATGGCGGGCGCCAGATGGATTGCGCGCCCTCCACCATTGCCATGCTGCCGCGCATCGTGGAAGCGGTGGGTGACGGCATCGAAGTGTATCTGGACGGAGGCGTACGCAGTGGCCAGGACGCGTTGAAGGCACTGTGTCTGGGCGCGCGCGGCGTGTGGCTGGGGCGCGCGTTCGTGTATGGGCTGGGGGCGCGGGGCGAAGCGGGTGTGCGTGAAGTGATCGAGATCATTCGCAAGGAGCTGGATACATCGATGGCGATGAGTGGGGAACGCTTCATCGGCAATGTCGGGAGGCATAATCTGGCGCATGTGCCGCCTTCACATTCTGAGGAATATTGAAGTTTTTCTTGGTCCGCATCTCTACCGTGGCGCCTCTGCCGTTCCTTTTGACCACCCAGGGGACGCTGCAAATATTGGGGTCGAGGTAGTGGGCCGCATCAATATCCGTTGCGCCTCTGTCGTCCCTGTTGACCAGCCAGGGTACGCTGCAAGCAATATCTGGCCAGGCGGCTGCAACAGATTCGATGCGGACCTCTAAAATCCCCAGAAATCCATACCGAACACTAATCTTCCAATAGAGCCCGACGCACCAAAGTTTCGATATTGCCGTCGTGGTGGAAGCCCACCGATTCGGCGCCCGGGGTAAGGAGTGGCGGGTAGCTGGCATAGATCGCCTGGATCTGGGGGTTGGGTTCGTAGCTAATCAACTCGCGGACGGCAGGGCCATGTACGCGAGCGATACCGTCCACCAGTTCCTGCATGGCCAGATGCTGGGCGGGAAGCTGCCAGCGCCGAGAGGCAATCAGTTTTTCGGTGGGCAATTCGGCGGCGTGGATCAGGTTGTCGATGCAGGCGGGGCGGGAAAGGAACCAG
>DATMFX010000044.1:0-3179 GCA_035555995.1 Hyphomicrobiales bacterium
CACGAACCAGATACCGATGAGCGTGGTAAAGATCGGCGACAGATGCGTCAACGTGGACGCCGCCGCCAGCGGAATCTGCTGCAGCAACCAATAACCCTGCGCCAACGCCACCACGCCGGCCACCCCACGAAACAACAGCAACGTCCGGCGATTGCCAAGCGGCGACACCCCAAGACGCCACAGCCCCCACAGACACAGACTGGCCGAGATCAACGCACGGAAAAAAATCAGCTCCGGCACCGGCAGCCGCGGCAGCAGCTTGACGCACACCGCCATCAGCGCAAAAAAGAAGCTCGCCAGCAGCATGTACAACACACCGCGGGCGGTGGCACTCAAGCCCGTACCCTCGGTACCGGGAAGGGAATCGTTCACTTGGCGGACCTGCAAATAAAAAGCCCGGCACGAGGGCCGGGCTGAAAATACGTTTACCACCGGCTTAAAAAGCCGGCCACAAAAAACGGAACGGCTTAAGCTTGTGCTTCGCGCTTGGCCGCCGAAGCATCCAGCAGCTGTTTCAATTCACCGGATTCATACATCTCCGCCACGATGTCGCAACCGCCCACCAACTCACCGTCCACAAACAATTGCGGAAACGTCGGCCACTCGGAAACCGTGGGCAGGTTGGCGCGGATTTCCGGATTGCTCAGGATGTCCACGTAGGCGAACTTCTGCCCGCACGCCATCAGAATCTGGCTGGCGCGCGCGGAAAAACCGCACTGCGGCTGGTTGGGATTGCCCTTCATGTAGATCAGGATGGGATTGTTCGCGATCTGGTCTTTGATGGTGTCTTCGATATTCATGTACGTTCCTGCGACGTTGGGTTGTCACCGTGCGGGCCTTGCCGGCCGATAGCGGCGCGGGCGCGCATTGTAGCCGATCGGGCTCTGAGCGTCACGGCGATGGGTGGCGCGGGCGCGATGGTTTCGCCTGGCATCGTTGCCGATATGGGGGCAACGCGCGCCGAATCAAGCACGCAAGCATCGGCATTTGCCTGATGCAACTGAATTTTCCTATGATTGCCGCCGGCGTGTGCTGCGTGCGCCGGGGCTCGGCCCGAAGGACGGAGAACGACTTCCCATACCCGTTGTCCAGGAGCCCCCCATGTCTTTCACCCCTCCCATGCCAAATCCCCTCCTGTCGCTGTGGCGACGCCTGGTCGCCGCGGGTTCCGCGGGCGGCATCGTTTTGATGGTTGCCGCGCTGCTGGCACTTGCCACCGCCAACTCGCCGCTTGCCTCTCCCTACTTCGCCGCGCTCGAGGCGCCGCTTGGCGGCATGTCCACACTGCACTGGATCAACGACGGCCTGATGGCCGTGTTCTTCCTCCTGGTGGGGCTGGAAATCAAGCGTGAAATGCTCGAAGGCGAACTGGCCACCACCGCGCTCCGGATACTGCCGGGGGTTGCGGCGCTCGGCGGCATGGCCGGCCCCGCGCTGATCTACCTGGCCTTCAACCTCGGTCCCGACGGCCAGCCCGCGGGCTGGGCCATTCCCTCCGCCACCGACATCGCCTTCGCGCTAGGAGCGCTGTCCTTGCTTGGACAACGCGTGCCCACTTCGCTCAAGGTGTTCATCACCGCGCTTGCCATCATCGACGATCTGGGCGCGATCCTGATCATTGCGCTGTTCTATACGCAAACGCTGTACTGGACGGCGCTTGGCGCGGCGCTATTGGTGCTGGTGGCATTGATCGCGCTCAACCGGAAGGGCGTCACGCAGCTGTGGCCCTACCTTCTGCTTGGCGCGGTGCTGTGGTATTGCATGCTGCGCTCGGGCATCCATGCCACACTCGCCGGCGTGGCGCTAGCCGCCACGATTCCCTGCCGGAAACACCCCGCGGACAGCACGACGCGGGCGCCGCTGCTACGGCTCGAACACGCCCTCGTGCCCTGGGTGACCTTTGGCGTGGTGCCGCTGTTCGGCTTTGCCAATGCCGGCCTGTCCTTTTCGCAGACCTCGCTCGCCATGCTCGCGGAACCCACCGCGCTCGGCATCATCCTGGGCCTGTTCTTCGGCAAGCAGCTTGGGGTATTCAGCGCCGCGGCGCTGGTGATCCGCCTGGGATTCGCGCCAATGCCGTTCCAGGCCAGCTGGCGCCAGCTCTACGGCGTGGCGCTGTTGTGCGGTATCGGCTTCACCATGAGCCTCTTCATCGGCCTGTTGGCCTTCCCCGGCAGCGCCGACCTGGAAAATGAAGTGAAGCTTGGCGTGTTCCTGGGCTCGCTGCTGTCGGCGCTTGCCGGCTCGCTGCTATTGCTCGGCAAGGGACGGGTGCAACCCGGCCTCTGAAACGGGAACCGCCGCGCCCCAGCCACCGCCGCCCGGCGTGGCGATGCACAGCACATCGCCTGTCTCCGCCTCGAACGAGGTCTTGGCCGGCAATGGTTTGCCGTTGAGTAGATTTTCTCCCGGCTGGCCGGCTTCCCCACCCGCCACGCCCCAGGGCGCGTAGCGGCGCCGCTCGGTCAAAAGGCTCACCACGGTGGGGCCGAGAAACTCGTATTCGCGCACCAGTCCCGCACCGCCGGCATGCTGCCCAGCGCCGCCGCTGCCGTGACGCAAGGCATAGCGGCGCACGCGCAAGGGGTAGTGCAGTTCCAGGCTTTCGACCGGCGTGTTGAGCGTATTGGTCATGTGCGAATGCGCCGCATCCATGCCGCGTCCGGCCGGGCCGCCGCCAATGCCGCCCGCCAGTGTTTCGTAATAATCCCAGGCGCCGCCGTTCTCGGGACGCGCGCCCATCGCCACGTTATTCATGGTGCCCTGGCTGGCGGCGGGAATGCGTTCGGGCAAGGCCTGGCGCAGGGCGCCGAGCATCACGTCGACGATACGCATCGAGGTTTCCACATTGCCGGCGGCCACCGCCGCCGGATAGCGCGCATGCACCAACGAGCCGGGTTCGGCCACCAGATGCAGCGGACGGAACAACCCGGCGCAGGTGGGCGCCTGGGCCGGCAAGAGACAGCGCAGCACGTAGAACACCGCGGCGGCGGTAACCGCCAACGGACAATTGATGTTGCCGCGCACCTGCGGCGACGTGCCGCTGAAATCGGCCGTCATGCCCTCCGCACCAATGCGCAGGGTGAGCGCGATGCGGATGTCCGTGTTGCCCTGGCCGTCGTCGTCCATGCAGTCGGCAAAGTGCCAACTGCCTTGCGGCAGCGCCTGCAAAGCATTGT
>DATMFX010000045.1:0-11698 GCA_035555995.1 Hyphomicrobiales bacterium
CAGAAGGCGCGCGCCGCCGGCATCCATCTGGTGCTTGCCACGCAGCGCCCGTCGGTGGACGTGCTCACCGGCCTGATCAAGGCCAACATTCCCACGCGCCTGTCGTTCATGGTGCAGTCCAAGATCGACTCGCGCACCATCCTGGGCGAGGGCGGCGCCGAACAATTGCTTGGCCACGGCGACATGCTGTTCCTGCCGCCGGGCGGCGGCGTGGCGCAGCGGGTGCACGGCGCCTTCGTGGCCGATGAGGAAGTGCACCGCGTGGTGGCCGATTGGAAATCGCGCGGCGCGCCGGTGTACATCAACTCGATCACCAGCGACAGCGCCGGTAATGGGGTGCCCGGCCTGGGCGGCGACATGGGCGACGAGGAAGGCAACGCCGAGGAAGACGACGCGCTCTACGACGAAGCGGTGCGCTTCGTCACCGAATCGCGCAAGGCCTCGATTTCGGCGGTGCAACGCAAGCTGCGCATCGGCTACAACCGCGCCGCGCGCATGATCGAAGCCATGGAAATGGCCGGCGTGGTGTCCGCCATGAGCAGCAATGGCAATCGTGAGGTGCTGGCGCCACCACCGCCACCAAGATAATCATGTTTATCAATAAGATATTTGCTGGTTTTGAAGTGAATTCTAGATGGTGCCACCACGCACTGCTGGCCGCCGGCATGGCGTTTGGGTTGGTATCCTCGCCGCTGATGGCGCAGGAGGATGCCGCCCAGGTGCTGGAGAATCTGCTGGCGCAGACCCAAAGCCTGCGCGCCGAGGTCAATCAACTGTTGATGGACCAGGACGGCCGCGAACTGCAGGAAACCACCGCGGTGCTGACCATGCGCAAGCCCGCCAATTTCGGCTGGCGCATCGTCGAGCCTTATGAAGAACTGATGGTCACCGACGGCACCGCCATCTGGCGCTATGAACCCGATCTCGAACAGGTGACGGTGCAGGATTTCGATGCCGAGCTGGACCGCACTCCGGTGATGCTGCTCAACGGCGATGCCGCAAGCATCGTCGAAGCCTATACGGTAACCCTGACCCGGATGGACGACGCCGTTCTGCGTTTTGTGCTGCAACCACGGCGGTCAAGCACGCTGTTCGAGCGCATGAGCCTGACCTTCGACGGCCCGGTACTGCGCGAGATGCAGTTTGAGGACAGCCTGGGCCAGCAGACCAGCCTGGGCTTCTCCCAGGTGGAGCGTAACCTGACGTTGCCCGACGATACCTTTACGTTCACGCCGCCGGTGGACGCGGAGCTGATCGACAATCGGAGCGGGGCCGCGCCATGACCCTGTCCCTCTTCCAGGAGGAGGGAGGCTACCAGCCGCTGGCGGCGCGCATGCGTCCGCGGAACCTGGACGATTACGTGGGGCAGGAACACATTCTCAGCCCCGGTAAGCCGCTGTATGAGGCAATTCGCGCCGGCCAGCCGCATTCGATGATCCTCTGGGGACCGCCCGGCACCGGCAAGACCACGCTAGCGCGCATGATTGCCGCTGGCGCCGATGCGCATCTGGAAACGCTCTCCGCCGTGCTGTCGGGCGTGAAGGAAATCCGCGCGGCGCTGGACCGCGCCCAGGAACAGCGGCGCATGCGTGGACGCAAGACGGTGCTGTTCGTCGACGAAGTGCATCGTTTCAACAAGGCGCAGCAGGATGCCTTTCTGCCCTGGATCGAGGACGGCACCATCCTGTTCATCGGCGCCACCACGGAAAACCCCTCGTTCGAACTGAACAACGCGCTGTTGTCCCGCGCCCGCGTCTACGTGCTCAAGTCGCTCGATGACGCCGCTCTGGTGCGCGTGCTGGAACAGGCACTGACCGATCCCCGCAGCGGCCTCGGCGAACGCAACATCGGGCTGAGTTCCGCGCAGCTGCAGCGTTTCGCGATGGCGGCCGGCGGCGATGCCCGCCGCGCGCTCAACCTGCTGGAACTGGCGGTGGACCTGCTGGAACCCGACGCGCAAGAAGTCGAACGCCTGAGCGATGCCATGCTGGAGCAGGTGCTGCAGGGCAGCCTGAAGCGTTTCGACAAGGGCGGCGAAGCGTTCTACGAACAGATATCCGCGCTGCACAAAGCAGTACGCGGCTCCGCGCCCGATGCGGCGCTGTACTGGTATTGCCGCATGATCGATGGCGGCTGCGATCCGTTCTACATCGCGCGCCGTGTGGTGCGCATGGCCAGCGAAGACATCGGCAATGCCGACCCCCGCGGCCTCGACATCGCGCTTGGCGCCTGGGAAGTGCAGCAGCGCCTGGGCAGCCCGGAAGGCGAACTGGCGCTGGCGCAGGCCATCATCTACCTGGCCTGCGCGCCGAAGAGCGATGCGGTTTATCGCGCCTACAATCAGGCGATGGCCGAGATCAAGGCCGGCGCCGATCATGAAGTGCCGCTGCATCTGCGCAATGCGCCCACCAAGCTCATGAAGGCACTCGACTACGGCGGCGACTACCGCTACGCCCACGACGAACCGGGCGCCTACGCGGCCGGCGAAAACTATCTGCCGGAGGCGCTCAAGGACACCCGCTATTACCATCCGGTGGAGCGGGGGCTGGAAGCCAAGGTGAAGGAAAAACTGGACTATCTGCGCTCTCTTGACGCCGCCAGTCCCAGGCAGCGCTACCCCGAATGACACGGACGATCCGTTCATGACGCGCCCGCCAATCGCCCGCGGTGGCGCCATCGGCGCCTGCGCGCGTTACTGGCGCTATAATGCCCGCCCGGTATTGCAGCGGAAAACCGGCACCGCGGTGTGGGCCGGCCCGCTGGGCCGCTTCGTCGTCTAACCCTTCAACGATTTGGAAGAATGTCGCTTATGTTGGATTCCCGTCTGGTTCGCAGCGAACCGCAGACCGTCGCCGACCTGCTGAAAAAACGCGGTTTCGCGCTCGACGTGGCCGCCATCGAGGCGCTGGAAGCGCGCCGCAAGACCTTGCAGGTACAAACCGAGCAACTGCAGAACGAACGCAACACCCGCTCCAGGGAAATCGGCAAGGAAAAAGCCGCCGGCACCGACATCGCGCCGCTGCTGGCCGAAGTCGACTCGATGAAGGAACAGCTGGAGCAGAAGAAAACCGCGCTCGAGGCCGTGCAGGTGGAGTTCGATGCACTGCTGCACAGCCTGCCGAACATTCCCGCCGCGGAAGTACCCGAAGGCCGTGATGAAAACGCCAACGTGGAAATCCGCCGCTGGGGCACGCCGCGCCAGTACGATTTCACGGTGAAGGATCACGTGGCGCTTGGCGAACCGAGCGGCCAGCTGGATTTTCCCACCGCGGTCAAACTTACCGGGTCGCGCTTTGCGGTAATGAAAGGCGAAGTGGCACGGCTGCATCGCGCGCTGATCCAGTTGATGCTGAACACCCACACCAGCGAGCACGGCTACGTGGAAGTCAATGTGCCGTACCTGGTGAACCGCGATTCCGCCTTTGGCACCGGACAGTTGCCGAAATTCGAGGAAGATCTGTTCAAGCTGGCCGGCGAACAGCAGTACTACCTGATACCCACCGCCGAAGTGCCGGTAACCAACTTCGTGCGCGACGAGATCGTGGAAGCGAGCGCGCTGCCGCTCAAGTACGCCTGCCATTCGCCGTGCTTCCGCAGCGAAGCCGGTAGCTACGGCCGGGACACCCGCGGCATGATCCGCCAGCACCAGTTCGAAAAAGTGGAACTGGTGCAACTGGTGGCGCCGCAGGAATCGGCAGCGGCGCACGAACAGCTCACCGGGCACGCGGAAGCGATTCTGCAGAAACTGGAACTGCCGTACCGCGTGGTGATCCTGTGCGGCGGCGACATCGGCTTCGCCTCGCGCAAGACCTACGACATCGAAGTCTGGCTGCCGGGGCAGGCCGCCTATCGCGAAATTTCCTCCTGCAGCAACTTCGGCGATTTCCAGGCGCGGCGCATGCAGGCGCGCTGGCGCAATCCGGAAACCGGCAAGCCGGAACTGCTGCACACCATCAACGGCTCCGGCCTGGCGGTGGGGCGCACGCTGGTGGCGGTGCTCGAGAATTATCAGAACGCTGACGGCAGTGTGAGCGTACCCGCCGCGCTCAAACCCTACATGAACGGGGCGGACACGATCCTCAAGGCGGGCTGACCATGGAACTGCTCCCGGTAGGGCTGCGTGTTGCCGAGCGCCGGGTGCTGGTGGTGGGTGGCGGCGCGGTGGCGCAGCGCAAGGCGCAGCTATTACTGCGAGCCGGCGCGCATCTGCGTCTGGTGGCACCGCGCATCCAGCCCACGTTGTTGGCGCTGTTGCAGGAGCCGCGGCACGAAATCTGCCTGCGCGATTTCGAGGATACCGATCTCGAGGGCGTGGCGCTGGTGGTGGCTGCCACCAACGACCAGGCGCTCAACCGGCGCGTGCATCAATTGGCCATGGCGCGGCAATTGCCGGTCAACGTGGTGGACCAGCCGGCGCTGTGCACCTTCATCTTTCCGTCCATCGTCGACCGCGCGCCGCTCCTGGTGGCCGTGAGCAGCAGCGGCAATGCGCCGGTGCTGGCGCGGCTGTTGCGCGCGCGCCTGGAAACCCTGATTCCTTCCGCCTATGGCAGCCTGGCGAGCCTGATGGGCCGTTATCGTGAAGCGGTCAAAGCGCGCTTCGGTACGGTGCGCGCGCGCATGCGCTTCTGGGAAAGCGTGGTCAACGGCCCGGTGGCGGAACTGTTGTTCAGCGGCCAGGAGGAACGCGCCACGGCGCTGTTGGAACAAAAGCTTGCCGAGGACGATGCCGACACCCAGGGCGAGGTGTACCTGGTGGGCGCCGGCCCCGGCGATCCGGATCTGTTGACCTTCCGCGCGCTGCGTCTGATGCAGCAGGCGGACGTGGTGCTGTACGACCGTCTGGTATCACCGGCCATCCTGGGCATGACGCGCCAGGACGCGGAAAAGATCCATGTGGGCAAGCAACGTGCCCAGCACACCTTGCCGCAGGAGGAGATCAGCCGCCTGCTGGTGCGGTTGGCCGGGGAGGGCAAGCGGGTGTTGCGTCTGAAGGGCGGCGACCCGTTCATCTTCGGCCGTGGCGGCGAGGAAATCGAGGAACTGGCTGCCGCCGGCATTCCATTCCAGGTGGTGCCGGGCATCACGGCCGCTTCGGGGTGCGCCTGTTATGCGGGCATTCCGCTGACGCATCGCGACCATGCGCAATCGGTGCGTTTCGTCACCGGCCATCTCAAGGACGGCAGCAGCGACCTGGACTGGCCGCAACTGGTGCAGCCGGGGCAGACGGTGGTGTTCTACATGGGATTGGTGAGCCTGCCGACGATCTGCCGCGAACTGATCGCGCATGGCGCCAGTCCCGATCTGCCGGCGGCGTTGATCCAGCAGGGCACCACGCCGGAACAGAAGGTCTACACCGGCACGCTCGCGACCCTGCCGGAGGTGATTGCGCGTGAAGACGTGCATGCGCCGACGCTGATCATCGTGGGTGACGTGGTGCGCCTGCACGCCACGCTGCGCTGGCGCGACTAAGGGGTAAAAACCCCGTCGTCACGGAACAGTGGCAGGCAGTCGGTGCGCTGCCCCAATCGCTCCGCTTCCGCCCCGTCGGGGGCAAGAGCGGCGCTGCGGAACTCGCCGCTGCGCGGCTCAGACAGTCCTCGCTTCATCCGCTCTTGCCCCCGACGGGAAAGCGCTCCAACGCGGAGCGATTGGGGCAGCGCACCGACTGCCGTCGAGATTTACTGCACCTTCCTTGCGGGCTTCTTACCGCGTGTTCAACCTTCCGGGTACCAGAATTGTAGGTGGCAGCTTTCGCAGGCGGCGTCGAGATCGCCGCCGACATTGGTCAGCTCTTCGGTGTCGCGTTTGTCGACTGCGTCCAGCGCCTGCATTGCCACGGTGTGCAGCAGCGTCACGTGTGCGGCCCAGGCCTGCTGGTTGTCGTTGCGCAGCGCGGCGATGGCGGCGGGGGCAAGTTCGCCCGGCGGCGATTCGGCCGGGGGCATGTTGTTGATCGGCAGTTGTTCGATCAGCAGCAGGTTGGTGGCCGCCGCCAGTGCCACGGCACCGTCACGCACTTTCTGCCAGTCCTCGTCGGTTTCGGGCACGGTTTCCACGATGCCTTCGGTGGTGCTTTCCACGGTAACCGCGGTCCACAGGATGTCCGCCGAGGGCATGACGATGGATGCCATGATGTCGTCGACGCTGATGTCGGTGGTGAAGCTGGGCACCTCGGCGCTGTTGGCTTCCATGGCGGCAAGACCGATCAGTGCGGCGGCCAGCAGGGAACTGCCGAGCAGGTTGGTGAATGAAGAGCGGGAAGGGCTGCGAGTTGTTGTCATGGCCTGTCTCCTTGGTGAATGGCCCGATGACCTGGGCCGTGTAAATACTTGCCGGTGAACTCGACTAGGCCGTCTATGAGCCCGGCAAGCGCGGGTATCCGCTATTGTTCCGGATACCAGAATTGTTGATGGCAACTGGTGCAGGAAGCATCCAATCCGCCGGTCAGGTCGTACAGCGCCTCGGTATCGCGCGCGTCGACGATCGCCAGCGCCTGTTGTGCCGTGGCGCGCAGCACGGCGGTGTGCGCGGCCCAGGCGGGTTGCTGCGTGCGCATCAGTTCGGCAATCTGCTCGGGGCTCAGTTCGCCGGGCGGCGTTTCCACCTCCAGCGCCGGATCTCTTACCTGCAGATCGGGATTGAGCAGCAGATCGGCCGACGCGTCGAGCGAAGCGGCGGCCTTGCGCAGGCCTTGCCAGTCCTCGTCCGTGGCGGGTCCCACCAGTATTTCCTCGTTGTCCGGGCCGACGTCCGGATAGACCGACTGCCACAGCACGTCCGCGGCCGGCATGATGATGTCGGCCATGATGACGGAAAGCGTGGCGTCGTCGTTTTCCGCCGCGCTGCCGAGGCTGGAAAGGGCGGCGGCGGAGCAGAGTGAAAGCGTCAGGGCGATTCTGGAAAACTGGCGGCGGAGAGCGGGCGGATCGAAGTCGTGTAGGCGCATGGCGGGCTCCCTTGCGGTTGGTCCGCCGCGGATGATAACGCGGCGGCTTGTCATGGAAACGTCAAAATCGGCGTGGGTGACTGTTCTCAGTGGGAACTGTTCCCCGTGGGAATTCAGCGCCAGGCCGGCGAGCCCGAGGGTAGCACTGAAAAAACGCCGAGTCCCTTGCGCGGGATCACATCAGAGCGAGGTATGCAGGCCGCATTCGCGGTTTTCAAGGGCCTTGGTGGGATCGTAGTAGCTGTCTTCGTTCGGAAGATCGTGCGCGGCCAGGTAGTCGCGCATCTGCGCTTCCGTCCAGAAGAACAGCGGCGCCACCTTCAGCACGCCCTTGTCGTCCTGGGTGAAGAGGTTCAGGGAATGGCGGAATTCGGTCTGCTCGCGCCGCAGCGCGGTGAGCCAGATGGCGGGCTGGTGCGTGGCCATGGCGCGGCGGAATGGCTCCAGCTTGAAGTTTTCGGTGAACTGCGCGTGGCTGTCCTCGGTATAGGAGGGGATGCCGCCAAGCGCCGCTTCCTGGCGCGCGGCGCTGATTCTGGGCGTGAACACGTCCACGTTCAGCTTTAAGCGCTCGATGATCCGTTCCGCGCAGCGGTAGGTGGCCTTGGTGTTGTAGCCGTGGTCCACCCACACGATCTGCAGGTCCGGCTTGAGGGTGGTGGCCAGGTGCAGGATCACCGCCTCGAGCGGACCGAAGTGGGTGGTGAGCACCGCCTTGCCCGGCAGGCTCAGCGCGTGGGCGATGATGGCCTGTGGCTCCTGGTTGGCGAATTCGGCATTCATGGCCTCGAGATTCATGGCGGACTCCTGTAACTGCGCGGGGCGCTGTGCGGAAAGCAAGGCCGCAAGTGTAGCGGAAACTCCCCCAAGGTTCCCAGCCTGGCACCGGCGTGCTACAAAGCGGCATGAAGACGCGCAGGGCGCGGGAGACGGAATGAACCCACAACAGGAGGCCTTGCCGATCAGCGGCACGCTGGCGATTCCGCTCGAGGAAATCGAGCTGCGCGGCATCCGCGCGCAGGGCGCGGGCGGACAGAACGTGAACAAGGTGTCGAGCGCGATCCATCTGCGCTTCGACGTGCACGCCAGCTCCCTGCCCGACACGATCAAGACACGGCTGCTTGCCCTTGGCGACCAGCGCGTCAGCAGCAGCGGCGTAATCGTCATCAAGGCGCAGACGCACCGCACCCAGGAAAAGAACCGCCTGGAAGCGCTGGCACGGCTGCAGGCGCTGGTGGCGAGCGTATGTGTGGCGCGCAAGCGCCGCGTGCCCACCAAACCCAAGCGCAGCGCCGTGGCGAAGCGGCTGGACAGCAAGAAGAAGCAGGGCGCGCTGAAGCAGCTGCGGCGTTCGCGGCCTGACGTATAATGCGCCGCTTCATTCATCGTTGCCTTGCTCCTGCCCATGACCTCCGTTAGAACCCGCATCGCGCCTTCGCCCACCGGCGATCCCCACGTCGGCACCGCGTACATCGCGCTCTTCAATTACTGCTTTGCCCGCCAGCACGGCGGCCAGTTCATCCTGCGCATCGAGGACACCGACCAGGTGCGCAGCACGCAAAAATCGGAACAGGACATTCTGGCGGCGCTGAAGTGGCTGCAGCTGGAATGGGACGAAGGCCCCGATTGCGGCGGTCCCCACGGCCCTTACCGGCAGAGCGAGCGCAGCGCCATCTATCGCGAACACGTGCAGCAGTTGCTGGACAAAGGCCATGCCTTTCATTGCTTCTGCAACGCCGAGCGCCTGGACGCCTTGCGCAAGCAGCAAATGGAAGCCAAGCAGCAGCCGGGTTACGACGGCCACTGCCTCGGGCTGAGCCAGGAGGACGTGGCGCAGCAGCTGGCGGCGGGCACGCCGTATGTCATCCGTATGAAGGTGCCGCGCGAAGGCACGTGCGTGGTGAAAGACATGCTGCGCGAGGACGTGGAGATCGACTGGCACCAGGTGGACATGCAGGTGCTGATGAAGTCCGACGGCCTGCCCACCTATCACCTCGCCAACGTGGTGGACGACCACCTGATGCGCATCACCCACGTGATCCGTGGCGAGGAATGGATCAACTCCGCGCCCAAGCACCTGCTGCTGTATCGCTATTTCGGCTGGGAAGCGCCGCAACTGTGCCACATGCCGCTGTTGCGCAACGCCGACAAGAGCAAGCTGAGCAAGCGCAAGAATCCCACCAGCATCGGCTACTACCGGAAGATGGGGTATCTGCCCGAAGCGGTCATCAACTACCTGGGCATGATGGGTTGGTCGATGCCGGACGGTAGCGAAAAGTTCGACGTGGCCACCATGGTGGCCAACTTCGATCTCTCGCGCATTTCGCTTGGCGGCCCGGTGTTCGACACCGGCAAGCTCGACTGGCTCAACGGCCGCTACCTGCGCGAATCGCTCGACGACGACAGCTTCATCCGCCGCTATGCCGAATGGGCGCTGAATCCGGACACCCTCCGCCAGATCGTGCCGCTGATAAAACCGCGCGTGCAGCGCTTCAGCGACGTGGTGCCGCTGGCGGGCTTCTTCCTGTCCGGCCTGCCGGCGATCCAGGCGGAAAGCTTCGCGCATAAAAGCCTGGATACGGAAACGCAGCTGAAGATTCTGCAGTTCGTCGCCTGGAAGCTGGAGGAGATCAAGGACTGGCAGCGCGATGCCATCGAAGCGGCGCTGGTGGCGCTGGCGGAGGCGCTCGGCATCAAGATCCGCGATTTCCTGTTTCCGCTGTTCATCGCCATCGCCGGTACCGCGGTGTCCACGTCGGTAATCGATTCCATCGCGATCCTGGGGCTGGACATGACGCGCGCGCGGCTGCGCCACGCCATGACGGTGCTTGGCGGCGTGTCCGGCAAGCAGCAGAAAAAACTTGAAAAAGACTACGCGCAACTCTAGCGTGCAGTGATTGCTCCGCCCAGGAGGCTGTGTGAAGAAATTGGCTTTCTCCACCTGCAACGTTCCCTTCCGGCAACGGTTCGCCGCCTGGCGTGGCGGCATCGCCAGCCTGTTCGACGTGCACCCGCATGCGCGCACCGTGGAAGGCTTCGAATCACGGCTCTACAGTTATCAGTTCGGTGACGAAGCGCTGTTCGTGCGCTGCGAATCCGGCGCGCAGCATTTCGAACGCGGTTCCCTGCGCGTGGTGCGCGACAATCTGGATCACTATCTCGTGCAGGTACAGGTACGCGGCATGCAGTCGCTGCAGCGCGCCGGCCGCGAAACGATCGTCGAGCATGGCGACCTGATGGTGATCGACCTGGCCGACCCGCATGTGGCCGACACCACGCACTTCACCAATCTCAGCCTGCTGGTGCCGCGGCATCTTTTGGCACCGCGCCTCCTGCAACCCGACAGCCAGGGCGGCCGGGTGCTCAAGCGCGACAAGGTCCACACCGGCCTGGCCGTGAGCCACATGCACGCGCTGGCGCGCCTGGCCGAGACCATGACGGCCGAGGAAGCCAGGCACAGCCTGGAACCCACGCTGGGATTGCTCGCCAACGCGCTCAACGGCGGCGTGGAGACGGCGGACGGCGCCGCCGGCATTGCGCTGAGCCTTTTGAGCCGCGCCCGGCTGGCGATCGAGCAGAACCTGCAACGTTCCTTTACCGTGGAAGAGCTGTGCCGCGAACTGGGGTTGTCCCGCGCCACACTGTACAGCTTGTTCGAACCGGTGGGCGGTGTGCGCGCTTACGTGCAGGAACGCCGCCTGCGCCGCAGCGCGGAGGAATTGACTGCACCACTGAACAGCAAGCGACACGTCTATGAAATCGCGTTCGATTGGGGCTTCGGCAGCGAGGCGCATTTTTCCCGCGCCTTCAAGCGGCGCTTCGGCGTATCGCCAAGCGATGCCCGCCATGGCGCGTTGAGCCTGCGTGCCGTGGGTACGGCGGCAGGCGCAAGCGAGGAACGCGAATACGCTAACTGGTTGGCAGGCACCCTGGATTGTTGAAGGGCAGGGCACGGCAGATTTGTACTGCCGTGCCCTGGGGTGTCGCCTGCGCGGTCGGTTGCCTCACGGCAGGATCAGCAGCCGCTGCAGGTCGCCGTTGGGGTAGTGCAGTTCGAAGTCGCCGGTACCGTCGCCGTTGAGATCGCCCACACCCTGCACCAGCACGCTGTTGGCACCGCTTGGAACGCCGCTGCGCAGCACGGCATAGCTGACCCGACCGCGCAGCGTGCGTCCCTCCAGTTGCACGCTGATGATGCCCTGCAGATCGATGCGCACTTGCGTAAGGCCGGGAATCGCGCGCAGCGCCGCTTTCAGCGCGGGCCAGTCGGCGGGCACCGGAATCAGGTCCTGTTCCAGCAGCAGGCCGCGTTCGTCCTTGAATACGAGTGAGAGCAGAGTGGCCGTGGGCAGCTCGGGCGCCACGCGCGCGTGCAGTCCTTCTTCCGCGCCTGCCGGGGCGGGCAGGGCGAGGGGATGCGGACGCAGTGCGTAGTAGAGGCCTGTTTCCTCGTTCAAGGCGCTGGCGTGACGGCTGATGCCGGTGTCGTCCAGAAGTGCCTGCATCTCGGTGGTCTCCGCTTCCACCAGGAGGTTGGCGCGCGCGTCGTAGTCCAGCCGCAGGCCCAGCGCCTGCAGGGTTTGCATGAAGAGCGTGTTGTCCACCACCAGCGGATAGCTGATCACCACCCGCCGGTTGGCGGTGATGAAGACGATGTCGCCGTCTTCGTTCACGCCCACGCCTTCCGCCTCATCGGCTCCCGCCTGGCTGATCAGCGCGGGCAACACCGCGCCGCGATAGTCGTCGGTT
>DATMFX010000046.1:0-14920 GCA_035555995.1 Hyphomicrobiales bacterium
GCGCGCCGCGGCACTATCGGGCAGAACGGTGATCACCAACCACGAGGGCGGCGCGCTGATCGAGGTGGAGTGCCCGCTCGATACCGGCGTTTCCGCTTAGAAGTCATCTCAAAAACGAGCGATCAGAAGGAAATGAGCCCGATGCGGCTTGCTTCCATGGCCGCTTCGGCGCGGGTGGAAATGTTCAGCTTGCGGTAGATGCCCTTCACGTAGCCGGCCGCCGTGTTGCGGCTGATGTCCAGCATGGTGGCTACCTTGGGCAGGGTGAAGCCCTTGCTGATCAGGAGCAGCACTTCCTTTTCGCGGTTGGTCAGCGTGGTTTCGGGTACTGGGGCGGGCTGCTGCTCGAAATGCGCCAGCAGCCGCCGCGAAATGGCGGGGGAGAGCGGCGGTTCGCCGGCGGCGATGTTCTTCAGCCGCGCCATGAGCTGTTCGCGGGTCTGATCCTTCAGGAGATACCCCTGCGCGCCGGCCTTGAGCGCCGGGAACAGATGCTCGTTGTCGTCGAAGATGGTGATGACGATGCACAGCGCCTGCTCCTGCTTCAGCCGCAGGTACTGGATGGCCTGCGAACCGCAACCGTCGGGCAGGCCGAGATCGACCAGTGCGATGTCGAAGCGATGGCCGTCGATCAATTCCCGGGCGGCCGCCACCGAGTTTGCCTTGCGGCAGACGATGCCGGGATATACCTCCTGCAGAATGGCCTCGTGCCAGCCCTGCATTTCTTCGATGTCTTCCAGGATGAGTCCCGATTGCACTGCGATTTCCTGTGGCTGGGGCGCGGGTAGGAAAGGATTATCGAAAACCCGCGCGAGTGTAGCAATACACCGAACCGGACAGTACGCAAACCGGGTGGTTCTGACAATGCCAAAAACTTTCAAGTATCATCCGGCGCTTGTCATGTTGCTCACGGAGATTGCTTGTGTCGTCACCCGCCGATTTCGTGGCCAGGCTGCAAATGCTCGATGCCTGCGCCGTGTCCGATGCCCTTGATAGCTGCGGGCTCGAGGGGGCACAGTCGGGGTTGGTACGGCGTTCCACCCGCAAACGCATCGCCGGGCTGGTGCAGACAGTGAAGCTGCATGCGCAGGCACCGGAGGGCGGCTCCAAACGCCATCTTGGCACCGCCGCCATCGAAGCCTCCGACGAAAACACCGTGATCGTGGTGGAACAGCGCACCGGCATCGACTGTGCCGGCTGGGGCGGGGTGCTGGCAAACGCCGCCAAGGCGCGCGGCGTGCGCGGCGTGATCATGGAAGGGCCGGCGCGCGACATCGACGAATACGAGGAAATCGGCTTTCCGGTATTTTCCCGCAGCACCACGCCGCATACCGCGCGCGGCCGCGTGTGGGAACAGGCCTTCGGCGTGCCGGTGCAGGTGGGCGATGCCAGCGTGCAGCCGGGCGACTACGTGATCGCCGACGGCAGCGGCGTGGTGTTCGTGCCGGCGGCGCGCGTGGCGGAGGTGCTTGGCATTGCCGAGCGCATCGCCGCCAAGGAACGCCTGATGACGCAGGACGTATTGGCGGGCAAGCCGGTTTCCACCGTGATGGGTACGAACTACGAAACGATGCTGGACCAGCAGGACCACTGAACATGAATCCAAGAAGTACCGATAACAACGTGGAGCGCGTCGCCAGGCTGGATACCGCCACGCTCAGCGACGCCCTGGACAAGCTGCGTATCAGCGGGCAATGCCTCGGCATCAAGCCACGCGACCACGACTTTCGCCTGGCCGGCCGCGCCTACACCATCCTCTACGGCCCGCTCGACGCCGAAAAAGCCGGCACCGTGGGTGACTTCATCGACAAGCTCGATGCCGGCACCGTGGTGGTGATCGACAATGGCGGGCGTGAGGACGCCACCGTGTGGGGCGACATCCTCACCTACCTGGCGCACAAAAAAGGCCTGGCCGGCACCGTGATCGACGGCGCCTGCCGCGACGTGCACCTGTGCCTCAGCCTGGGCTACCCGATCTATTCGCGCAGCTATTCCATGCGCACCGGCAAGGACCGGGTGCAGGTGGACGCCGAACAGGTGCCGGTGAACATCGGTGACGCGCGGGTGCAGCCCGGCGACCTGATCCGCGGCGACGCGGACGGCGTGGTGTGCATTCCCCGTTCGCGCGAGGAAGAGGTGCTGGCGGTGGCCGAACAGATCGACGCGGCGGAAACGCAGATACGCGCCATGCTGGAAGCGGGCAGGACCATAGGCGAAGCGCGCGCAGCCATGCGCTACCACTCGCTGCAGACCCCGGAAAAATGAGGGGATGCGTGCCCCGTATTCAGTGACTGGAGATTCAAGGTGATCATCGATTGTCATGCCCACATCTCGGCGCCACCGCAGCTGGCGGTGTACAAGGCCGGCCTGGTGTCGCATCGCGGCTCCCACGGACGCGGCAGCGTCAAATACACCGACGAGCAGCTGATTGCCGCCTGGAACCGCAAGGAAATGGCCCCCTGCGGCCACCTGGAACACATGAGCAACAACGGCATCGACATGCAGCTGGTCAGCCCGCGTCCGTTCCAGACCATGCATTCCGAAAAGCCGGGCTACCTGGTGGAGTGGTACATCCACGAGGTCAACAAGATTACCGCCGACAGCGTGCGGCTGTTTCCCGACCGCTTCTTCGGCATCGGCAGCCTGCCCCAGCAGGGCGGAGAGCCGGTCAGCGTGGTGTTTGCGGAAATGGAGCACTGCGTGAAGGAATACGGCTTCAAGGGCTTCCTGCTCAATCCCGATCCTTACGAGAACGACGGCAACAAGGCGCCGCCGATGGGCGATCGCTACTGGTATCCGCTGTATGAAAAGGCCTGCGAGCTGGACGTGCCGCTGCACATCCACACCGCCGGCTCGCGCAATCCGCTGCGCGAACCCTACAGCCTGTATTTCGTCAACGAGGAAACCACGGCGGTGTACGGCTTCGTCAATTCCACCGTGTTCGAGGACTTCCCCGCGCTGAAGATCGTGGTGTCCCACGGCGGCGGCGCCATGCCCTACCAGATCGGACGTTTCAATGCCGGATCGGCCAAGAGCGGCGCGCAGGGCGCCTTCAGCAAGGGCCTCTTCATCGATCGCATGCGCAACATGTATTTCGATACCGTGCTCTATTCCCGGGAAGCGCTGGAACTGCTGATCAAGGTGGTGGGCGCGGATCGCCTGCTGTATGGCTCGGAATGCCCGGGCGTGGGCTCGTCCATCAATCATGAAACCGGCGAAACCTACGACAGGACCGTGCCGCTGATCCAGAGCATCGACTGGCTGAGCAGCGAAGACAAGTTCAAGATTTTCGAAGGCAACGCCAGGCGCGTGTTCAACCTGGACATCAAACCCAAGGCATAGCGGCTGACGGCAGGCGCTTGTCGCAACGAGGCAGATCATGGCGCAAATCACGCTCGGCATGTGGACCACGCACGGTCCCATTCTCAACACCACGCCGCAGGAGTGGATGCTGCGCGTGCCGCACGATCACAAGGTCAAGCACTGGTTCCGCAATCGCGAATACAGCTATGACGAACTGGTGGAGCTGCGGCGCAATGAAAACTTTGCCGCGGCCATCACGCTGGAAGAGCGCACCCGGCGCCATGCCGAATGCCAGGAGGGCGTGGCGGAACTGGCGCGCCTGTGGAAGCTGCACAAGCCGGACGTGGCGGTGATCATGGGCAACGATCAGCGTGAGCTGATACTCGATTCGTTGCAGCCGATGTTCACCATCTATCACGGCGCCGACTTCTGGCAGAAGCCGCTCGACGAGGATCGGTCCTCGCGCCTTTCCGTGGGCATCAAGGAAAGCGAATGGGCTTACCGCCCCGAGGATGCGGTGGTATGGCCGGCGCTGCCCGACCTGGCGGCGCTGGTGTTCGAACGGGCGGCGCAGGCGGGCTTCGACTTCGCCGCCAGCAAAAGCTGGCCGGACATGGGCAACCATCATCACATGGGCACGCCGCATGCGTTCAGCTGGGTGATACGCCGCATCATGGAAGACGACCCGGTGCCGATACTACCGATCATCACCAACACCTTCTTTCCACCCAACCAGCCCACCGCCAAGCGCTGCTTCGACATGGGCGCGTTCATCGGCCAGGTGATCGGTGAATGGGACAGGGATCTCAAGGTGGCGGTGTTCGGCTCGGGTGGCCTGACGCACTTCACCATCGATGAGGATTTCGACAATTCCTTGCTCGAGGCGCTGCGCAAGCGCGACAAGGACTTCCTGTGCGGCGTGCCGCAAACCACGCTGATGCAGGGCACCTCGGAAATCCGCAACTGGATCGCGGCCGCCGGCGCCTTGTTCGACAGCAGCCTTGAAGGCGGCACCGTCGGCTACGTTCCCTGCTATCGCACCGAGGCCGGCACCGGCACCGCGCAAGGCTTCGTGTGCTGGACGCAGCCCTGATTGGACGCGGCGTCTTCAAGGGCGCTGCGTTGACATATCGTTCAATAATGCAGGAAAGCAGTTGAGACAATGACAATATGAGACCGGAACGCTGACGCTATCTGGCCAAAATCAAGGTGGAGGGGAACATGCTGACCGTTAAACCGGAGATAAAACAAAACTGGTCGATACTGCTGATGGCGTTTGTGCTCATATTTTGCGCCTTCGGCATTCCGACCTATTCCTTGCCTTATATGTACACGCCCGCGATGGAAGAGTTCGGGTGGAGCAACGCCGAAGTGCAACTGCTGTCGTCCGCCAAGTTTCTGGTGGGTGCGGGAGCCGCGCTTGGCATGGGGATTCTGGTGGACCTGATAGGCGGCAGGCTGGCGGTGCTCATCGGCACCGTGAGCGGCGGTATCGCGCTGACCCTGTTCCTGGGGGCCACCAGCCTGCCGGTGTATTACCTGGCCGGCGGGTTGCTCGGGCTGTCGGCCTCATCCATCGTGGCGGCCATGAAGATCGTGATTTCCCGCATCTTCACCATTCACCAGGGGTTTGCCATGGGCATCGTGCTGAGCGGCACCAGCTTCGGCGGCGTGGTGATGCCGCTGGTATGGGAACCGCTGCTGTCCGCCGGCTACAACTGGCGCCATATCGCCGCGTTCATGAGTATCGGCGCGTTCCTGGTGGCCACGCCGCTGTGGCTGATCTACATGGCGCGTAGCGGCTCGGTGCAGGATACCGTCAAGGCGCACTCGGTGGCGGAAGCGGGCAAGCCGGGCATGTGGGAGCATTTCAAGCAGATCAGCAGGGAGCGCGGCTTCTGGTTCATCGCGCTTGGCATTTTCCTGGTGTCGGCGGTGGACCAGGCCATGATGCAGAACTACGTGAGCTTTCTGCGCGCCGACAAGGGCATCCAGCTCAGCGCCATCGCCTGGGCCGGTAGCTTCATGGCGGTGATGGGGGTGATCTCCAAGGTGGGATCGGGCTGGTTCTACGATCGCTTCTCGATTCCCGGCATCCGCTTCACTTACCTGCTGCTCGCCATCTCGGTGGCGCTTGGCTTGCCGGTGGTGGGCGCCGCGTCGCTGTTTCTGTTCCTGACCGTACGCGGCATCGCGCATGGCGGTTTGATCGTGGAAGCACCGATCATCGTCAAGCACTACCTCGGATCGCGCAACCTGGGCATGACGATCGGCGTGATCTCCGTGTTCATCAACCTGGGCTTTGCCGCAGGCCCGCCGCTGCTGGGTTGGTTCGCCGATCATTTCGGCAACTACACGGTCGGCTTCATCGTGTACGCCGTGCTGGCCTTCATCGGCATGCTGTTGCTGGTGCCGATCAAACCGCGTTACTGGATACCGCCGAGCCAGCGCCGCGAGGAAGAGGAAGTCAAAGGCGGCGGCGAGCAATTGCGGCCCGCCACACCCTGATGTGATTGCGCGATGGCGAGAGGCGGCGTGATTTGCGTCTCTCGCCATCGGCGATGGCGCTGCCTTCTCTTTGTTTCTTCGTCTCTTCGTCGTCGTACCGGACGGGACGGTAACGGGAGAATTCACTGAACAGTGCTATATTGCGCACTCCGCAAACCACCCCCGGCAGCGCTTTTCTGAGATTCGAAAGATGTCGAATTTTTTCAGGAAATTGAAATTAAAGAATGAAAATTCATTAAAAAGAAACGAATGCCGCGGGTGTGGGGTTGGCGCACCAGGCGCACGGCGGACAGAATTTTGATAGCTGACGATAGAGAAGACCCATGAAGAAAATCGACATTTTCAATCACATTTGGCCTGCCCGGTTCTACGACCGCCTGCGCGACGTTACCGGTAAGATGACCGACATCACGCGCCGCTCCGAAGGAGTGCCGATGATGACGGACCTCGACGAGCGCTTCCGCGTGATGGACCGCTTCGACGACTATTCGCAGATTCTTTCTCTGGCGTCGCCGCCGCTGGAAATCGTGGCCACCCCGGAACAGCAGGTGCTGCTGTCGCGCATCGGCAGCGAAGACATGGCCGAGCTGTGCCAGAAACACCCGGAGCGTTTCCCTGGTTACATCGCCACGATTCCGATGGGCGTGCCGGAGAAAGTGCTGGAGGAAACCAAGTTTGCCATGGAGCAACTGGGTGCCAGCGGCGTGCAGGTATTTTCCAACAGCAAGGGCAAGCCGCTGGATCATCCCGATTTCGTGCCGGTGTTCGATTACATGGCCGAAATCGACCGCCCGATCTGGATTCATCCGTCGCGCGGCGCGTCGTTTGCCGACTACCAGACGGAAACCCGTTCGCTGTATGAAATCTGGTGGACCTTCGGCTGGCCGTATGAAACCTCGGTGGCCATGGCGCGTCTGGTGTTCGGCAAGCTGTTCGACAAGCACCCCAACATCAAGATCATCACCCACCACGGCGGTGGCATGGTGCCGTTCTTCGAAGGACGCGTGGGGCCGGGCTGGGATCAGTTGGGCGCGCGCACCTCGCACACCGACTACACGATATTGCTGAAGGAATTGAAAAAAAGGCCGCTGGACTACTTCAAGCTGTTCTACGCCGACACCGCCAACTTCGGTTCACGCGCCGCCACCGAATGCAGTCTGTCGTTCTTCGGCGCCGATCACGTGGTGTTTGCCTCGGATGCACCCTTCGATCCGGAAAAAGGCCCGATGTACATCCGCGAAACGATCAAGATCGTCGACAGTCTGGACATCAGCGAAGAAGACCGCGCCAAGATCTACCACAAGAACGCCCAGAAGATGCTGGGCTTGCCCGCCTGACACCGCACTGCCTCCACCGCGGCGCTCTGCCGTGGTGGAGGCAGCCGCATCAATCGCACATATCGTCGTAGAGATTCGGCAGGTTCAAGGCCACCGGCTGGCCGTAGCCGCGCAGCGTAAGGCCCTCTGCGCCAAAACTCAGGTCGCTGCCTTCGCGCACGTCGTAGTCATAACGGTAGAGCGGTCGCGCCACTTCGCGCGACACTTTCACGTGATAGCTTTCCGCCATTTCCTCCACCGCTTCGTTGCGCTGCCGCCAGGCTTGCAGCGCGGCCTTGCCGTGGCGTTTTTCCAGCATCCGCCGCGTTACGTGCGGCGCCAGGATCGACGCGGTGGCATTGTTGCCGCCAAAGCCCTTGGAGTTGAGCAGGGCGGCGTCCATGGCCTGCGCGCCGCATTCGCGGTGTGCCAGCAATATGTCCAGGCCCTCGCGGCTCACGTCGTCTGCAAGCGCGCCGGTGGTGAGAATGCCGGGGATCACGCCGTGGCGCCAGACGCCGAGCGTCATCACCAGCTGGTCGGCGCCGGAGCAGGCAATGGAATGCCCCAGGTAGGATTTGAGCGCAGCCACCGGCCAGTGTTCGATGCCGAAATGGCGGGCGATTTCCGAGAAGATGGCCGATTCGGTGACACGGTTCTGCGGTGTGCCGGTGCCGTGTGCCTGCATGAAGCTGCGTTCGCGCAGGCCCTTCTCGCCGATCACCGCCTGCGTGGCGGCGGCGGCCTTGGCCACGGTCAGATAGTTGCCCACGCCGGGGCTGGCAATGGATTTCTTGAAACCGTCGGCATTGATGAACACGTCGTTCACCGCGCCGTGGATGCTGGCGCCGAGTTCGAGCGCCAGGGCGTCGTCGAACAGCACCACGAACTGTGCCGCTTCGCTCAAGGTAAAGCCGATGTTGTTGCCGAACGGGCGGCAGGCGCGGCGATGGTCCGGCGCGCTGCTGCCGTCGAGGGCCATCAGGCCGGCGTCATCGGCCAGCGCGCCCATGTTGGCGAAGGCTTCGATGATATCCGGCGTGAGCGGTGCTTCGCTCGAGCCGACGATGGCGACCCGGTGCGTGCCGCGCTGGATATCCTTGACCGCCTGGTTCAGATTGTAGTGAAACGAGGCGCAGGCGCCGAGATTGGTGCCGGTGGTGCCCACGTTGCCGAGCATGTAGGCATTGACGAAGTCCGCCGGCATTTCGCCGAAACCCAGCGGCAGTTGCTTGGAGGTGATCTTCTTGCCGAGCAGGCGTGCCTTGAGCAGGCCGCCGTAGCCGTCGTAGTCGAGCTGGTTGAGGCTGCTGCCGGCATAGACCGCCACCTGGTCGGGCGCCACCTTTTGGCGAATCAGCTCCCAGTCGATGCCCATGGCGTTGAGCGCGTCGGAAGCCGCGTACAGGGTCATCTGCAACCCGCGCGGATGGTTGCGCGACGGATACAGCGACTGCGGCGCAAAGCCGCTCGGCAGTTGGCCGGCGGTATTGACCGGGCAGGGGAATGCGGTGCGTACCAGCACGTCGAGCCTGTCCTGCGCTTCGATCAGCAGGGTATCGGCATCGCTGCCGATCACCGTCCAGCCGTCGGGCAGCGTGGCCGGAAGCCGGCGCTGCGACAGCCGGAAGCGCAGGGGCGCATCGACAGGCGGTTGCAGCGCCAACGGGCTGTGCATGGGCAGATTGGCGGGATCGAACAGGTTATCTTCCAGCCGGCGGATCAGGGTGCCGTCGAGTATGCGCTGCCGGTGGGTGTCCAGATGGGCGTCCAGCGCGATAGCGTTGCCCTCGGCGCTGTGCCATTGTCCCTGGTCGTGATGCACGAGCCCCATCAGCACCGCGAGGTGCTGTAAGGTATGGCGCTGTTGCTGGGCGGAAAGCGTGTCGAAGATCAGGCGCTGGTAGCCACTGTGGAACGAGCTGCGGCCGGCGGGGCTGATGCCCCCGAAGCTCACGATGACGGGTAGGTGTTGCATAGAATTCCAAAGGCGGGTGGATAGAGCGCATCTTATTGAAAGCTTAATACAGGAAATATTGTATTCTGGCCAAAATTAGTTGTTTTTTGGCTGTATCGTGGCTGGATAAGGTGTCAGACCCACCAGCAAACCGGGAAAACGCATGACCGACAAAACACTTGAAGCCCTGCACGCCAGGCTTGGCATTCCGCCGGATTACGCCGCGCGCTGCTCCCTGCCCCTGCAGCAGGAATGCCGTGCGCTGGTGCCCACTGAACCTGACGTATTCGGCCGCCAGCCCTACCTGCTGCGGGAAGCCCAGGAAGCCTGGGCCGGCATGCGTGAGGCAGCGGCGAGCGAGGGTGTGGTGCTGCAGCTGGTGTCGGCCTTTCGTAGCGTGGAGTACCAGGCGGGATTGTTCGAACGCAAGCTGGGCCGTGGCGAACGCATCGCGGATATTCTCGCGGTCAATGCGGCGCTGGGCTACAGTGAACACCACAGCGGGCGCGCCATCGACCTCGGCACGCCGGGCTTTGCGCATCTGGAAGAGGAATTCGAGCATAGCCCCGCGTTTGCCTGGCTGTGCGCCAATGCGGCTGCCCACGGTTTCAGGTTGTCGTTTCCACGCGGTAATCCGCATGGCGTGCTGTACGAACCATGGCATTGGTACTACGCGGGAGCGGTTGAAACCGGCCCGGATACGGAGGAAAAAACAGCGCGGGAGGGAGCGGGTAGGGCGTGAAGGCAATGCACTATTCCACCATTGTCCAAGGGGTTCCACAAGAGGAAAAACCCTTATTTTCCCGATATTTTTTCAATCGCTGCAAAGCGTTGACAAGGTAAGGCGCTAAGGTAGTATCGAGTCACGGGGCAAGTTCCCCCAGGGCTGCCCCGACACGAGTAACAGCGTACAGGAGGCGCATGCATGATTAGTGATACTAAGGTTGTATTCCGCGGTATAGATCATTCTCCGGCTGTGGAAGAGGCTGTGCAGAAACGAGTCGCCAAGCTCGAACGATTCAGTGACGAAATCCAGAGTTTGCGCGTAATCCTCGAGTCCCCCCATAACAATCACCAGAAAGGCAAGGTGTATCACGTCGGAGTGGAGGCTCTGATCCCCAACCACGAAATCGTGGTGACACACGAGCAGCATGACAACCGTGCCCATGAAGACATCTACGTCGCGGTGCGGGATGCCTTCAACGCCCTGGAACGCCGTCTGAAGGCGGTATACAAAAAGGGTGAAACCCGCAGGAAGCAGATCAACAGGGAACCGCCCACGCTGGCGGTGGGAGAAGCCTCACTCGGTTGAATTTCGTTCTGGTGCGAGACCGCCACGCGGTCTCGCCGTCCGAGCCTTCCCTTCGCTCATCCCGCTTCTGATTCATCCGCTTCACCCACTTCCTTTTTCGTCATTTCCTTGCGACTGCGGCGTTGCCTCAGTTTTCAACGTGAAACAGCTTGTGCCGCACCAGGTTGCGGTAGGCCTTCGGCGTCATCTTCATGGTCTTGCGGAACAGCGCGGAAAAATAGCTGGTGTCGGGATAGCCCACGCCGAAGGCGATTTCGGCCACGGTGAGGTTGCTCGATTGCAGCAGTTCCTTGGCCTTGTCGAGCCTTATCGACTGCAGGTACTGCACCGGTGTCCTGCCGGTGGCATGGCGGAAACGCCGGGTGAGGGTGCGCACGCTCAGGTCGAATTGCGAGGCGATGTCGCCGAGGCTCAGTGTTTGCGGATAGTGCGCATGCAGCCACTCCTGCACGTCGATGATGGTTTCGTCGTCGTGGTAGGTGTCCGGCGCGTTGCGCAGAAAAGTGGAGGTATAGGAACGTTTGATCTCGTGCGTGAAATGCCGCGACACCTGGCTGGCCGCTTCCTCGCTCCAATGTTCCTCGATGAAATGCAGCATGACGTCGCGCACCGAGTTGACGCTGCCCGCGCAGTAGAGGTTGCCGGCGCGGGTGATGAAGCGTTCGCGCTGCAACAGCACGTCGGGATAGGCCTGGGCGAAGTGCTCGAAATAATACCAGTGCGTGGTGGCCACCTTGGCCTGCAGCAGCCCGGCTTCGGCCAGGAAGAAACTGCCGGTGCCCACCGCGCAGATGCTGGTGTTGCGCATCGCGTGATAGCGCAGCCAGTCGAGCAGTTGCGGCGAATGCCGGCACACGCCAAGCGGATTGCCCCACAGCGCCGGCACGATGATGAGGTCGGTGCGCGTCACATCGTCGAGTCCGTGGCGACACACCAGTTCCAGGCCCGCATTCAGTTCGATATTGCCGCCCTCTACGCTTACCAGTTGCATCTGCAACCGCGGATGGCCGGAGCCGGCGATGCGCATGATCAGGTCGGCGGCGTTCAGCATTTCCATGGGGATGGTGATGCTGGTGCCGAGTACCTTGCGAAAGCCCACGATGGTGACGTGTTGCATTATGGCTCCGCCGGTATTGGCGTGCGGGGAAAATAGTCGGGCATGGCGCCGTAGTCGAGCGCCACGATGGCGTAGCTTCTGGGGCCGGCGGGGGTATGTACCGCCACTTCGTCGTCGAGCACCTTGCCGAGCAGCGCGCGCGCCAGCACGGAATCGATGCTGATGTAATGCAGCGCCGGATCGATCTCGTCCGGCCCCACCAGCCGGTAATGGTGCAACGCACCGGTGTCGTCCTCGAGTTCCAGCCACGCGCCGAAATACACCTTGCTGGGATTGGTGGGCAGCGTTCTGACCACCTGCAACACGTCCAGGCGCCGGCGTAGATAGCGCACGCGCCGGTCGATTTCGCGCAGCCGCTTCTTGCCGTAGATGTATTCGGCGTTTTCGGAACGATCGCCCAAGGCTGCCGCTTCGCTCACTGCTTGCGTCACCTGAGGCCGTTCCACGCGCCAGAGAAAATCCAGTTCCCGCCGCAGGCGCTGTTCGCCTTCTGGGGTAATGTAGGGGGCCATGGGCGCGGCGGGTGGGCGATAGCGGGACATGGTCAAAAAGCCAGTTCGAGTTGCAGGAAGCGCGGCACGGTGCGCAGGCGTATGCCGAGCCCAAGCAGACGCACGGGGCGTTCGCCGCGCGCGTAGCCGGTGGCGCACAGTTGTTCGAAGCCGGAGAAGTCGAGCTGGGTGGCGCTGTGTTCCACCGTGGTGGTCACGAAGTCGGAGAACTTGAGCTTGACGAACAGCTTGCCGATATCCGTGCGCATGCTGGGATCGCCCACGCGTTCGCTCAACTGTTCGAACAAGGCCGGCAGCGCCGCCAGGCATTGCCCGAGATTTTCCAGATCCTGCGGATAGGTTTCCTCCACGCTCACCGACTTGTGCACGCGCTCCACCTGGATACGGCGATCGTCCTGTCCGCGACACAGCGCATACAGACGCTCGCCGAAGCTGCCGAAGTGCTCGATCAGTTGCGGCAGGCTCAAGGCCTGCAGGTCAGCGCAGGTGTCGATGCCCATCAGCTGCATCTTGTGCGCGGTTACCTTGCCCACGCCGTGGATCTTGCGCACCGGCAATTCACGCACGAAATTCCCCACCATCTGCGGCGTGATCACGAATTGCCCGTCGGGCTTGTGCCAGTCGCTGGCCACCTTGGCCAGGAATTTGTTCGGCGCGATGCCGGCGGACACCGTAATGCCTACCTCACGCTTGATGCGGCTGCGGATGTCGCGCGCAATCAGCGTGGCGCTGCCGCGGCAGGCCGTGCTGTGCGTCACGTCCAGGTAGGCCTCGTCGATCGATAGCGGCTCGATCAACTCGGTGTAGTCGCCATAGATGCCCAGTATCTGGCGCGAGGCGGCGCGGTACTTGTCCATGTTGTGGGGAATGATGATCAGGTCGCGGCACAACCGCCGCGCCGTCGCCGACGCCATGGCCGAATGCACGCCGAACCTGCGCGCCTCGTAGTTGCAGGTGGCAATCACCCCCCGCCGATCCGCCTCGCCCCCCACCGCCACCGGCAGCCCACGCAACGCCGGATCGTCGCGCATTTCGATGGCGGCGAAGAAACAGTCACAGTCGCAGTGGATGAATTTGCTGTTCATGGAGCGGGCGGCGCCGAATCGCTGCATTCTGGCTCGGTGCCGGCATTATCGCATTGCGGCATGCATTGCCCAAGGCAATGGCATGCCAAGGCTGGAAGTGTGGTGTTGCAGGACGGGGCGGCTTGCGCCGCCACCGTCCTGGCTGGGTCAAAAGCTGTAATCCAACCCCACCGAATACCGCCGCCCCAGCTCGTCGCCGATGCGACTGGTGCCGCCGAACACGGGGTCTTTGTCGAGCAGGTTGTTGATGTTGAGCGAGGCGCGCCAGGTGGAGCCGCCGTTGGTCTGGCCGGTGTAGAACAGGCCCAGGTTGGTCAGGTTGACGGCGCCGAGGGTGTTGTCGTCCACGTCCACGCCTTCCACCCACTGCGCGTTGCGGATGGTTTCGCCCTGCCAATAATGCTGCAGGTTGATGCCCATCGGGCCCACCACGTACATGATGTTGCCGGTGAAGGTTTTGTCGGGGATGTCGCCGGTGCCGGCCTGGTCCAGGCTGGGGCCGTTGAGCGGCGTGGTGGAGTTTTCGTTCATGTAGCCGGCGATCAGGCGCAGATTCAGGCTTTCCTGAAGATTGTCGAAAAAGTCGGGCTCCATGCGGTAGCTGGCCTCGAAGTCCCAGCCGCTCACCTTGGCCGCGTTGATGTTGATGAACTGCACGCGGATCGAGGAAATCAGGCCGTCGGCGCCGAAGGTGATCTGGTCGCACAGCACGTGATCCTTGAAGCAGGAATCCACGGTTTGCTGCTCGGTGAAGTTGCCGATGGCTTCGCTCAGCTCCACCACGTAGCGGTCCACCGACAGCGACAGGCCGTCGATCGCCGAAGGCTGGAACACGAAGCCGAGTACGGTGGTCTTGGCTTCCTCGGCTTTCAGGTCGGGGTTGCCGCCGGTAAGGTTGAACGAGGTGTAGGAGATGTTGTTGTTGAAGGGGTCGGTGATGGCGGCGCCGCGGCCTTGCTGCACGAACAGTTCCTCGAACGAACCTTCGCGAATGTCGCGTGACAGTGTGCCGCGCAGGCGCAGGTCGGAATACACCTGCACGCTGAGCCCGGCCTTCCAGGTGACGAATTCGCCGGCCCTGGAATAGTTGGACCAGCGTGCCGCCAGATTCAGCTCGGCGTTCTGGTCGCCGCTTTGTGAACTGAAGAGCGGCACGATGGTTTCGCCGAAGACTTCGTAGACATGATACCCGCCCTTGAACTCGGGTTGCCCCGAAAAACGGTGCAGGTTGTCGGCCGTGGAGGAGCAGCTGATGGCGGGCGCCACGCCGCGCATGACGATGGTGCCGTCGGGCAGGGTGACGTTGCAGGGCGCGCCGAGCGCATCGATGGCGTCGTCCACGATGTACTGCTGAATCGCGGATTCGCGGTAGGTGGCACCGAGCGCGCCGCTGATGGCGCCCGGGCCCCAGCCTTCCCACAGGGTGCCGTTGGCCAGGAGTTCGGCAAAGGTCATCTTCTGGTCGGATATGCCGGTCTTGGTGCGCGACGAGCCGATGTAGTCGATGGCTTCCTGCGATTGCAGGCCTTTGCCCAGCATGTTCACCGGCACACAGTCGCTGATGGAGTTGTCGATGCTGTCCACGGCGAAGGGGTAGTCCACCGGTTCCGGCAGGCCAGGCGTGGTGGCGCCGAAATCGCTGCGGAACACGCGGATATTCTGCTGCGCCCAATCGTGCAGTTCGGCTTCCATATTGCGGCCCTGCGCGGCCATCTGGCGCTGCACCAGCTTGACGCGGCAGATCGGCGCGCCGGTGGCGGGATCGGTCACGGTGTCCATCGCCATGTAGAAGCGGTCCAGCCGTTCCCAG
>DATMFX010000047.1:0-4315 GCA_035555995.1 Hyphomicrobiales bacterium
CCTGTTGCTGTGCATCAGCCTGGCAAGCGGCACCGTCCTGGCGCAGAGCGCCAGCATCGAGGAAGTGATTACCCTGGGTACTCGCGTGCAGGGGCGTTTTGCCACCGATTCCGCCGCGCCGATCGACCTCATCAGCGCCGACGACCTGCTCCATTACGGCGAAACCGACGTCAACAACCTGCTGCGCAGCCAAGTCCCCTCGTACAACGTCAACACCCACCCGATCAGCGATGCGGCCACCATCATCCGCCCCGCCAACCTGCGCGCGCTGCCGCCGGACAACACCCTGGTGCTGGTGAACGGCAAGCGCCGCCATCGTGGTGCAGTGATCGTGTTCCTGGGCGGCGGCCTGTCCGACGGCTCGCAGGGCGTGGACATTTCCGCGATCCCCGCCATCGCGCTCAAACGCGTGGAAGTGTTGCGTGACGGTGCCTCGGCGCTGTACGGCTCCGATGCCATCGCCGGCGTGATCAACTTCGAACTCAAGGACGCTGCCGAGGGCGGCACGGTGGAAGTGAAAACCGCCACCACCGCCGAAGGCGACGGCGATCAGTACATCGTGGCCGGCAACCTCGGCCTGCCGTTCGGCGAACGCGGCTTCGTGAACCTGAGCCTGGAATGGCGCGACCAGAATCCCACGGTACGCAGTGTGCAGCGCACCGATGCCGCGGCACTGGCGGCCGCCGGCAACCCCTTCATTCCCGACCCGGCGGAAATCTGGGGGCAGCCCGACATCGACGACGACATCAAGGCCTTCGTCAACGGCGGCCTCGATCTCGGCGACGTCCACCATCTCTACGCCTTCGCCAGCTACAACAGCCGCCGCTCCGACAGTAGCTTCTATTACCGCAATCCCGACGTCCGCCCCGGCGTGTTCGCGCTCGAAGTGCCGCGCGATTCAGGCGCCACCGGCTACGACCGCCTGGTGGCGGACACCACCATGAACGGCAGCGGCAACTGTCCGGTGGCGGGCAGCGCCAATGGCCTGGACATCAACGACGCCGCCGGATTCGCCGCGGTCATGGCCAATCCCGACTGCTTCGTTTTCAATGCATTGTTCCCCGGCGGTTTCACGCCACGCTTCCGCGGCGCCTTGGAGGATTATTCCGCCGCGCTCGGCCTGCGCGGCCTCTTGCCCGGCGGCATCGATTACGACATCAGCAGCAACGGCGGCCGCAACCGCGTGGACTTCGTGCTGTACAACACCGTCAACGCCAGCCTGGGGCCGGAGTCGCCCACCCGCTTCGAGCCCGGCAGCTACATTCAGGACGAAATCAACGTGACCGCCGATTTCGGCCTGCAACTCGATTTGGCAGCACGCCCGCTGCACCTGGGCAGCGGCGCGGAATGGCGCGAGGAACGCTTCGAAGTGCTGATGGGCGACGAACCCTCGTGGCAGGCGGGCCCCTACGTGGCGCAGGGCTTCAGCATCGGCGCCAACGGCCTGCCGGGTTTCGGCCCGGAAGTGGCCGGCCGGTTCAGCCGCGACAACGTAGCGCTCTATTTCGATGCCGAATGGGAACTGCGCGACGACCTGCGGCTCGGCACCGCCGTGCGCTGGGAGGATTTTTCCGATTTCGGCACCACCACCAACTATAAGCTGTCCGCCTTCTACCGCCTGACCGACAACCTGGCGCTGCGCGCCACCACCAGCACCGGCTTCCGCGCGCCCACGCCGGGGCAGGCCAACATCACCAACGTCACCGCCGCCTACGAAGGCGGCGTGTTCATCAATCGCGGCACCATCCCCGCCACCAACCCCATCGCGCAGCTCAAGGGCGGCAAGCAGCTGCAGCCGGAGGAATCCACCAACCATACCCTCGGCCTGCTGCTGAACGCCGCCGAGTGGGAACTGGCCCTGGACTATTTCCACATCAAGCTCGACGACCGTATCACGCTGTCGGCAAGCAACGAACTGACGGACGCCGAACGCGCGCAACTGAGCGCCGACGGCATCACCGGCGCCGACTCGCTCACCTCCTTCCTGTTCTACATCAACGATTTCGCCACGCGCACGCAGGGACTGGATTTCAGCGCCAACCGCAGCATCGGCAGCGCCACCCACCTGCAGTTGAACCTGAACTGGACCCGCACCGAAGTCAGCCGGCACAACCCCGCCACGCTCGACGCCACCCGCATCCGCATGATCGAGGAAAACGTGCCCGAACTGCGCGGCAACGCCACGCTGACGCACGGACGCGACCACTGGCAAAGCCTGCTGCGCCTGAACTATTACGGCGCCTTCTGGGAAGCCCACATGGGCGACGGTACCATGCCCACCAGCGCCAGCGCGGAATGGACCGTGGACGCAGAACTGAGCTACCTGGCCACCCCGGCCCTGACGTTCGCGCTCGGCGCCGAAAACCTCTTCAACAACTACCCGGACCAGAACCGCTGGTGGTTCCGCACCGGCTCGCTATACCCCGCCTCGGCGCCGATGGGGATCAATGGGGCGTTGTATTATTTGCGGGCGAACTATGCGTTCTAGATAGAACTGCGGCGTCAACGGACAATCTGGCGGCGGGCCTTGCGCATATCGATGATCAACGCGTTCATTACCTTGAACATCTCCTCGCTGGTCCGCACGGTGTCATTGAAGGTAATGACGTAGCGGCCGTCCACCAGGAGCGCGGGGAGCCGCGGGATGGCATCGGGACCAGGAAGCGCCTTCAATTCCTCCAGCCGCGTCATCACCTCAGCCGATTTCCAGGCCTCGTCGAAGGCTTCGCGCTGCACGCCTTCGGCAGCGAATAATTCCGCCGCGTCACTGGCGGAGCGCAATGGATTCATATCCTCCTGCAAAGCTTCGAAGATCACATTGTGGATCGAGCGCCTGGCATCCCAACTGCTCTTGTTGACGGCAGGCAACAGGCCCAGCGCATCCGCGGTCAAATAGAGCCGCGCATGGGTCTCCATGACCGGGTTCCAGATCACCGGCAAACGGGAGAAACTTATATCGGCAGTGCGGTATGAGGCCTCCCAAATCTGCAAGGTCGGCAACAGGTCGTAGCATGCGGGGCAACCGTACCAGAACAACTCGGCCACCTCGATGCTGTCGGGATCAGGATCGGAAAGCGGAACCGGCAATTCAAGGTAATGCACGCCGGGCTCTGGCACCACGGGCTGGGCATCCGCCTGCATCGCAGGCACAAGACAAAACAGAAGCAAAACCCAGGCGCCAAAGTAGAATGATTTTTCCATAATCGGAACCGTCATACCGAAAGGGGCCCCGTGCTGTCGCCGATGCTGTCCGCCGGCACGTCGAGCATGTGCAGCAGGCTCAGCAGCAGGTTCGACATCGGTGTCTGCGGGGCGAAGCGCAAGTGACGCCCACCCTCGAGCCGCCCGGCGGCCCCGCCCAGCAGCATCACGGGCAGAGGATCGAAATTGTGTTCGTTGCCGTCAGAAAGACCACTGCCATACAACACTACGATGTTGTCGAGCAGGCTGCCTTCCCCGTCCGGCGTTTCCGCCAGCTTCCTGGCAAATTTGGCAAGTTGCGCAATGTGATAGGTGTTGAGCCGGGCGAACTTCAGTTTGTTGGCCTCCACATGCGAATGATGCGAACAGATATGAAAGCCTTCCACGACACCGCTGGCGGGATATACCGAATTGCTGGCTTCGCGCGCCAGCATGAGCGTGGAAATACGCGTCATTTCGGTTCTGAAGGCCAGCACCTGCAGATCGAACAGGAGCCCGAGGTGCGTCTCGAAATCGCCGGGTATCCCGGTCGGCGCATCGGGCAGATCCAGGTTGCCGGACAACTTTGCGCCCACCAGCGCCGCACGGCGTTCGATTTCGCGCACTTCCTGTAGATAGTCATCGAGGTCGGCGCGATCGGACGCGGACAGGTTCTGGTTCAGACCATTGACGTCCTCGAGCAATGAATCGAGCAGACTGCCGGACAACTCCCTGCGCTCATTACGCGTCTGAGCCGTGCTACCGTCTCCGAACAGATTCTCGAAGATGATCTGCGGATTGTTTGCCATCGGCAACGGCAGCGTTGCGCTTTTCCAGGCCATGGTGTTGTTGTAGGCACAATTGAAACCACTGCCGCAGTTGAGGCCCGCCGGTTCGACGGACAGCTCGATGGAAGGCAGCGGTGTATCCTGGCCGATGGCCTGGGCGGCAAGCTGGTCCGCCGAAGGTCCCACAAATGCCTTGTCGCCCTTGACCGGGTGAGAACCGGTCAGGAATACCGCGATCGCGCGATTATGGTTTTCGGCACCGCCGGCATCCTCGCCGCTCAAGGGCCCCGTCGTCGCATGAGTCAAACCGGAAATCACGTTCACGTAATCGCGCCAGGGTTCCAACG